>JBKCTR010000378.1:0-5281 GCA_046318755.1 Planctomycetaceae bacterium | reverse complement strand
GGGTTATCCCAACCGGCAGGACGAGCTGGCGATTCTGCGGTATCACCTGCCGTTTGCGGGGGAGGGGATGTTGAACCTGACCGTGGAATTTCTGCAGGAGGCGCATGGGCTGAAGCTCGATTTCTCGACGCGCGATGGTCTGTCGATCGTACGGTACGCGCTGAAGCGGATGGCGCAGGATCCGAAAAATCCGCTGGCTGCCGACGAGGCGTGGCGCGAGGCGGTGGTGCGCTGTCTGGGGGAAGAGGCGCTGAATCTGAAGGAACTGGCCCAACGCAAGTTGCGCACGCTGGGGGGCTCGGCGGTCCCGATGGGGCTGGGAGATTTCTTCTTCGATGCGAACGATCCGCTGCATCCGGACCAATTCACCGACGAGGACGACTTCGAAGACGAGGAGGACGACGATGAGGAGGATCGCCAGTCATGACGCGTCGCGATCCATCCCTGCTGCGGTTCAGTCCGCGGGTGACTGTGTTGCCGGTGATTCATGGCTCGGGCGATTTTGCCGTCGAGCTGCGGCGGCGGATGCTGTCTGAATCGTTCGACTGCCTGGCGGTTCCGTTGCCCCCGTCGTTTCAGCCGGATGTCGAAGAGGCGGTCGAATCGCTCCCCGCCCTTGGCATGGTGCTGCAGCGCGAGCCGATCGACTGGGAAGCAAACCGGGCGACGGGCGAATGGCAGCCCGCCAGTGAGCGGGAGGAATCGGGCGAGACACCGCGGGGGGCCAGTTACGTTCCCATCGACCCCTGCCAACCGGTGATTGCCGCGCTGCGTGTGGCCCTGCAAGAGCGCATTCCCCGGCGCTTCATCGACCTGGAGACCGCGGTTTTCGAGCCGGTGGCCCGCACGCTGCCCGATCCCTATTCGCTGAAGAAGACGGGCTGGGAGCTCTTCGCCGCGGCGGTCCTGCCATTTTCGCGGAGGGCCCAGTCGACTCAGTTGGTGGCGCGGGTTCGGACCATGGCGCAGCGCCTGCGGGAATTGGAACAGAAATTCCAATCGGTGCTGTGCGTCTGTTCGTTCGATGAGTGGCCAGCACTGCGGCACGAGTATCTCCAGGGGGGAGAGTTGCTGGAGGATGAGCAGGTCGAGGAGACCGAGAGGCATTCTCCCTCGGCGAATTCACTGCTGTTTCTGTTGGGCGAATTGCCGTGCATCACCGGGTTGTATGAACGGGCCCGGGCCGAGTTGGACGACGATGAGAATCTGTCGATCGACGGTGTGAAGGAACTGCTGCTGCTGGCGCGCGACCGGGACCGGAAGGTGCATGGTCGGCGGGCACGGCGGCAAACCCCTCAGAAACTGGGGCTGATGCTGCGCTACGCCCGCAATCTGTCGCTCATCGAACGGCGGATGACACCCGACCTGTACACGCTGGTGCTGGCGGCGCAGCAGATTGGAGGAGACCAGTACGCTGTCTCATTGGCCGAGGAGTCTCGCGAGTATCCGTTCAGCCCCGCCGAGGGTTGGCCAGGGATCGATCTGTCGGTGGGGGTGGGGCGGACCAGTGACGGGACGGTGCTGCGGTTGAAGTCGCGCCTGCCTGGGCCGCCGCTGGAGTGGCGAAGCCTCGAGTTGAAGCGGCGTCCATCACGCGAGAAGCAGAAGGATTGGGCGAGCCGTTGGAACCCCCACAACCACTGCAGTTGGCCCCCTGACGATGTGGCCATTGAGAAGTTCCGCAGCGTGATCAAAGACAAGGCGCGGGCGCTCTTGGGACTCGACCTCGCGCGGACCGAGAAGTTTTCGACCAGTCTGCGCGACGGCCTCGATCTGCGGGAGACCCTGAGGAACTGGCATACTGGGGACCTCTATGTGAAGGTGCTGCCCCCGTCGCGTGGTTCCCTCGACTGTGTGGTGATGTTGTTCGATTCGCCCGCCGATCCCCGAGACTATCCGTGGCGGGTGACCTGGTATGCCGAGCACCAGGATGAATCGACTCTGGCCTTGTTCGCCTCGGATTTTTCGAAGGAACTGGTGGGGCCTGGGATTGGCCTGGCGACCTATGGGGGGGCGCTCTTCCTGTTTCCCCCCCGACCCATTCCCGACATCTGGAGTGACCGGCGGCTGAATTTCGCCGATACGCTGGAAGAACGCCTGCTGGCGGCTGGCTGCCTGCACAGCGAGCATCGGCATGTGGCGGTGCTGAGCGAGGCGCCTCCCGGGCCAGCCTGGCGCGAGATTGCCCGGCGGTTTGGCAAGAAGCTGCTACATGTGCCCCTGGCGCAATTCAGCCAGGAGACGATCTCCCAACTGCGGATGGTGCATGTGCTGAATGGACAACATGTGCGGAGCTATGCCGCGGAGTTCATCCGGCGATCCTGAAGGATGCTTCGGCAGGCCCCTGTTCTAACTCTTGGTCAACCTCCTGGATGGGAATGGAATCTGACATGACCCGAAGCCTGTTTCCGGAAGCGCACCGGCCGATGCCAGCGCGTGATCCGAACGAAGAGCGGCTGTTGACCGCCTTGCGTCTGCATCTGGTGGACGGGGTGGGGCCGCGGACGCAGCAGGAGTTGCTCGACCATTTTGGAACGGTCGAGGGGGTCTTCGAGGCTACGCGGGAAGAGCTGTTGGCGGTCAATGGCGTGGGCCCGCGGTTGGCGGCGTCGATCATCGCGGCGCGGCACTCGCGAGAGCCCGCCCAGGAATTGCAGCGGTGCCGCGAGCGGGGACTGCGGCTGTTGGTTCGGGGAACGGATGACTATCCCGCGACGTTGGGGGAGATTCATGATCCTCCCTCGATCTTGTACTGCCGGGGAGAGTACCGCCCGCAGGACCAGTTGTCGGTGGCGATTGTCGGGTCGCGGCGATGCACGATGTATGGACGACAGGTGGCCGAGAAGCTGGCCGGGGGGCTGGCGCGGGCCGGCCTGACGGTGGTGAGCGGGCTGGCACGGGGAATTGAGGGGGCGGCCCATCGGGGGGCCTTGGCGGCGGGGGGGCGTACGCTGGCGGTCATGGGGACCGGATTGGGAGAGATCTATCCTCCGGAACACGCCGACCTGGCCGATGAGATCGCGAAGCAGGGGGCCCTGTTGACCGAGAACAAGTTGCTGCAGCCGCCTTTGCCGGGGTTGTTTCCGCAGCGCAACCGGATCATCAGCGGCATGGTGCTGGGGGTGATTGTGGTGGAGGCAGCGCGGAATTCGGGAGCGCTCCACACGGTGCGGCATGCGATGGAGCAGGGGCGCGAAGTATTCGCCGTGCCGGGACGCATTGACAGCCTCGCGAGCGCGGGATGCCATGACATTCTTAGGGATGGCGCGACTCTGGTGCGCGGCGTGGAGGATGTGCTGCAGGCGCTGGGCCCGTTGATGGCCCCTGTGGTCACCGCGACCGATCAGATGATTCTGACCCCGCGGGAGTTGAATCTGGATGATCAGGAGCGGCGGGTCTTGAACCTCGTGACGATTGACCCGATCGCGGTCGATGATGTCCTGCGGACCGCCGGACTGGACGCCTCGCGGGTGTTGGCCACCTTGACGGTTCTGGAGATGCGGCGCCTGGTGCGCCGGATTCCCGGGGGACAGGTCTGCCGGGTGCTCTGAGGGACGGAAACGCGCGGCAGCCGTCGGAGAGCGCGGCGGCCGCGGGGCGCACAGAACTGTTTTGGGAGTCGATCCCCTTGCCACAGCCCCCGTGGGGTGCTGAAATCAGCGTCGGGGAGCTGACTCTTTGGGAGGGTCGGTCCCCTGGGATCTGCCTGCCACCCGGTGTCTTTTCATGAAGCCGCTCGAAAACAAAGTCTGTGTCATCACTGGTGCCAACCAGGGTCTGGGGAAAGGGATGGCCCGCAGGTTTGCCCAGTCGGGAGCGCGGCTGGCGCTGTGTGCCCGCAACGTCTTGAAACTCGAGTCGTTCGCGGCCGAGCTGCGCAGCAGCGGTAACGAGGTGTTCGCCAAGCCGGTGGACGTGTCGCAAGAGGACCAGGTCGACGATTTTTTCGACCATGTGCGGGCCGAGTGGGGACGGGTGGATGTCTTGGTGAACAATGCCGGGGCGTTTGACGGAGGGCGCGTCGATACTGTGTCTCTGGAAGCTTGGAACAACGTGGTGGGAGCCTGTCTGACGGGAACCTTCCTCTGTACCCGCCGGGCGTTTGAGATGATGCGCGAACGGGGTGGTGGGCGGATTCTGAATATTGGTTCGATCTCGGCCCAGCGTCCGCGCGAAAACAGCGCTCCCTATGCGGCGGCCAAGTTTGGTGTCTGGGGATTGACCCAGGCGACCGCGCTCGATGGGCGGCCTTACGGCATCACCTGCAGTTGCCTGCACCCCGGGAACGTCTTGGTCGAGCGGCGGCAGGAGAGTGGGCTGACCTCTGACACCGAGCCGATGATGACCATCGAAACGCTGGCCGAAGTGGCCCATACCATGGTCACCCTGCCCCCCGAAGTGAACATGCTGGAGGCGATTGTGATGCCCACGCAACAGTTGTACCTGGGACGCGGCTGACGGTGTCGGGCCGATGTCCCCTGGGATGATCGGCCCCGGTCCCTGTGATCGAGGGCTTCGAGCAGTCCATTTGGGCCAGGATTTGGGGGGAAGTTGGGGGCTTCCTGGATTTGGAAGTCTGCCCAAAGTGACTGGTTGAGTGCGGCAGCCCCGGAGAATTTCCTGTTCCCGAGTACCGGCAAACGGGGTATGGTTCGCCCCGCTGTTGCTGGCCAAGAGGTTGCCAGAACGGTCGTCATTCCCCCCGCAAGGATGCCGAGTTGTCATGGCCGACTACCGCACACATGTGATGACCAGCAGTGCCCTGGGAGCGGTGTATGGATTGTCTTCCACCGTGCTGCTGGGGTTCACTGGAATTCAGGGGGCGTTGGCCGGGGTCTTGACGGGAGTCTCGGGGATGCTGCCCGACCTCGACTCGGATTCGGGGCGCCCCATTCGGGAGGTCTTCAGCCTGTTGGCCGCCGTCGGTCCCCTCGTGATGATGGAGCGTCTGGAGCGGTGGGGCGGTTCGCGCGAGGCGGCATTGTTCTTGGCGGTCATTTTGTATGTCGCGATCCGCTATGTGGCGTCGGGGATTCTGCAGTTGACCTGTGTGCATCGCGGTATGTTCCACAGTCTGCCTGCCCTGCTGATTGCCGCCGAGATCGCCTTTCTCGCCTACCTCAACGATTCCCCGGCGGTGCGGGGGCTGATGGCGGTGGGGGTGGCGCTGGGATTTGGCTCGCATCTGGTACTGGATGAGATTTACAGCGTGACCTGGAACGGAGGCCGGCTGCAATTGAAGGCTTCGGCCGGAAGTGCCGTCAAAATGGTGGGTCCGTCG
>JBKCTR010000377.1:0-2796 GCA_046318755.1 Planctomycetaceae bacterium | reverse complement strand
ACCGGCGAAGTAACAGCCGGGGATCTCGCTGAAGTAGGTCTTCAGAAACCGCTCGTGGTCGCCGTAGAGCGTGCGCAGCATCGACGGCCAGGGCTGCTTCATCACCAGCAGGCCGCCGGTGTTGGCGGGCAACGCTTCCCCTTCCTTGGTGACGATCTCGGGAACGACCCCGGGGAGCGGGCGGGTGCAGCTTCCCGGCTTGGTGACGGTGGCCCCGGGGAGTGGGCTGATCATGATCGACCCGGTCTCGGTCTGCCACCAGGTGTCGACGATCGGGCAGCGCTCGCCGCCGATCACCTTGTGATACCACATCCATGCCTCGGGATTGATCGGCTCCCCCACCGAGCCCAACAGCCGCAGGCTCGACAGGTCGAACTTGTTCGGCCAGTCATCCCCCCAGCGGATGAAGCTGCGGATCGCCGTGGGGGCGGTGTAGAAGATCGTGACCTTGTACTTCTCGATCAGTTCCCAGAACCGTCCCTCATTGGGCCAGTTCGGGGCGCCTTCGTACATCATCACGGTCGTGCCATTCGCCAGCGGGCCGTAGCACACATAACTGTGCCCGGTGATCCACCCCACGTCGGCGGTGCACCAGTAGGTGTCTTCGTCTTTGAGGTCGAAGACCCACTTCGAGGTCAGCATGGTGCCGAGGGTGTAACCCCCGGTCGTGTGCAGCACTCCCTTGGGCTTTCCGGTGCTGCCCGAGGTATAGAGGATGAACAGCGGGTGTTCGCTGTCGAGCGAGGCGGGTTCGCACTCGGGGGGGGCCTCGGCCATCAGGTCGTGCCACCAGTGATCGCGTCCCGGCACCATGGGCACCGGGGTCCCCGTGCGGCGCAACACCACCACCTGCCGCACCGAGGGAGACTTCTCGAGGCTGACATCAACGGCCGACTTCAGTTCGACCTCTTTGCCGCGTCGCCAGCCGCCGTCGGCGGTGATGACCACCTTGGCCTGGGCGTCGTTGTTGCGCTCGGCCACCGCGTCGGCGCTGAAGCCGCCGAAGACAATCGAGTGCACCGCGCCAATCCGGGCGCAGGCCAGCATGGCGACGATGATCTCGGGAACCAGGGGCATGTAGATGGTGACCCGGTCACCGGCGACGACCCCCAGGCTCTTGAGGACGTTGGCGAACTTGCACGTCTCGCGATGCAGGTCGAGGTAGGTCAGCACCCGGGTGTCGCCCGGTTCCCCCTCCCAGATGATGGCCGCCTTGTTGCGCCGCCACGTCTTGAGATGCCGGTCGAGGCAGTTGTACGAGGCATTCAGCCGGCCCCCCACGAACCACTTCGTGTTGGGCATCTCTCCGTCCATGACCTTGTTGAAGGGTTCGAACCAGTCGAGATGGGTCGACATCGAACCCCAGAACGAGACCGGGTCATTCTTCGCCTGCCACCACAGCTCTTCGTACTCGGCGTCCGACTTCACATGCGCCTGGGAGGCGAAGCTGGCGGGAGGGGGAAACGTGCGGGTTTCCTGCAGCACGCTGGTGATGTTGGTGGAAGACATGAGGCACAGGCTCCACGGGAGAAACAGACTTCGGGGAGAGTCGAACAAGGCCGCGGCAGGGACGTGGGCACTGCCCCGAACAGCGGCCGAACAGACAGCGGCCGAACAGGTTGGCCAGGGGGGAGACTACATTTCGCCGCCATCACGGTTGGACCACCACGGCAGGCTGACCCCGCCATCGATGGTGAGCGTGCTGCCGGTCATGTAGTCGCAGTCGGGGCTGGCCACAAAGGCAATCGCCCCGGCGATTTCTTCGGGGGACCCCATCCGGCCCCAGGGAAGCTTCGAGGCACCACTGCTGATCTGGTCCTCACTGAAGAATTTGCGTTCCCCCGGCGTGTCGATCCAACCGGGGTGCACGATGTTGACCCGCACGCGGTGGGGGGCCAGCTCGATGGCGGCGGTGCGGGCCATGTGGTCGATCGCCGCCTTGGCCATGTTGTAGGCCATCGCGGTGGGAATGGGGATCACGGCATGGGGCGAGCTGACCACCACGATCGAACCCCCCCGGCCCTGTTTGACCATCTGCTGGGCACTGGCCCGGACCCCGAAAAACGCCCCCCACATGGTGACGTCGATCGTCCGCTTGAACCCTTCCATGTTGGCGTCGATCATCCGCTCGCGGTCGCTGTAGACGGCGTTCGAGACGAACACATCGAGGCCGCCAAACTCCCGCACCGTCTGGGCCACAATCCCTTCGACCGCGGTCTGGTCCGACACGTCGGCCTGCACCAGGAGCGCCTTGCGTCCCAGTTTCTCGATCTCTGCCTGTACTTCCTCCGCCTTGTCGCGGTGCGACCGGAAGTTGATGGCCACATTCGCCCCCTGTTGGGCCAGCTTCAACGCCACCGCCCGTCCAATTCCCAAACTGGCCCCAGTGACCAGTGCGCTCTTCCCGGCAAACTTCATCGAAAACTCCTGGCGACCCGGCACATCGCCACCAGAATGGTGGCCGTCCGATCACCGAATGTGGTGCCGCGCAGCCATTGCTGCGTCGATGGCGGAAGATAGCAGAACACCGGGCCAGAAAGGAGTGGATGGAACGAGGACAATCCGTGGAAGAGGACGAGCGGTGCCGGATCCGGCCGGGTGTGTGGCTGGATTCGACGACCGCAGTCCCAGCGGCAGCGGACGGGTGAACACAGAGGTGGAACCGGGGTGCCAACGAGTGCTCTGCCACCGCAAATACCCGCCCAATGAGCGCCGCAGGGGGCTGACAAACCTGGAGGTTCGTTACCACGTCTGTTGTTCGAGACCACCGTCCTGCCGCAGGATCTGGTTGAGCAC
>JBKCTR010000376.1:0-4343 GCA_046318755.1 Planctomycetaceae bacterium | reverse complement strand
GAGCCCCGGTGACGACGCGATCCCCCAATCTCACGGCGGCTTCGAAGAAGCCCCCCTGGGGAGTGGGATGGTTGATCTGCATATGACCCGCCGAGGGACGGTCATCTTCGACCACCCGTTGGCCGGCGGGAATCTGCGGCGCTGGACCTGGCAGCAGTCCCAGGTCGGTCAAAATGTTCTCGCAACCCTGCACATACGCGTCGACCCCCTCAGGAGCAAGCTGGCCTCCCCCCAGGTATTCGCAGTAGATGGCCGGGACGTTGTGATCGCGGGCAACCGAGAGGGATCGGCCGTTGAGACGCCAGTCGGTTCCCCAGACAAGGGGCAACCCAAAGACCTTCGCCATGCGGCGTTGTTGTTCAAGCACGCGCGGGTTGGGATGCAGCACGTAACCCGCGAGCGGCAACACCTGCAGGCGGGTGCCGCCGGTGTGCAGATCGATATAGACATTAGCCTGCGCAATCTCGGCCGAGAGGGCGTGGGCGGTTTGCTCGGTGAGCGACCCGTCCACCCGGCCCGGACAGGTGCGGGCGAGATCGAGGCCATCCTCGGCAGTGCGGGCTCCCCGGGCGAACGCCCCTTCATTGACGATGGGGATGAGCGTGACCTGTCCTTTCTGCAATCGTCCGTCGAGGCGGGTCAGCAGACGGCGAATGGCGGCCATCGGCTCCCATTCATCGCCATGCACCCCGCCGGTGATCAGTACGTGGGGGCCGGGTTGGGGACTGCCAAGGCGGTGGAGTGTGAGGGTGACGGGCATGGCGGAGGGGCTGCAGGGGAAGTTGGTTGCCGGTTCACGAATGACGCCGATTGTAGCCAACGGGCGGACGGGGGCACGGGTCTCGCTCCCCCAGACCTGGGGACGCCCTGACTGGGAAGGGTGCCAGCCAGTGCAGGGCGTCGTGAGATCGGTTAAAATGAAGTTTCCTGAGAGAGGCGTTGTGCCCCACCGCATTCGCAATTGGTTGGAACGATGCTGGCCATGATCATCTACGGTTGGACCACCAAAGAGAAGACACTCGAATCGACCGAGTTCTTTTGCCCGCACTGCCGCGAACACCGGGACGGCGAACACCGGGCGGTGAAACGGTATTTCACCCTGTATTTCATTCCGCTTTTTCCCTTGGGAACGGTGGGAGAGTTCGTTCACTGTGAAACGTGCGAGGGGCAATTCGACACCGCGGTACTGGAGCTGACGGACGCCGATGTCGAACGTCTGACCCGTCCGTGGCGGTGCGGCGAATGCGGCAATACGAACTCCAGTGACGAGGAACGATGCCTCAAGTGCCGGTGTTTTCGGGAGGATGAGCTGGCTGCCGAACTGGAATTCGACGACGACTGATTGGTTTTGGCGACCCGGCCACAGACCCCGGTTGGCCCGGTGGACTCCAACTGCTGCTTGAAGCCCCCAGTCTGGCTGGACCTCCCAGATTGCCAGGTTCATCTTGACCGCCACGAGAGGTCGGGCGTAGGATCCGCACCCCATTTTTCTGGGCCGAGGTCGGGGAGGTTGGACCACTCCGGGCTCGGGATTCGTGGACCACCGGGAAACATGGCGTGCGAGTCGAGACAGGACGTTGGCGACTGGCGTTCGCGGCCCTTGTGGTCTGCGCGCTGGGGTTGCGCCTGGTGGCGGCGTTTGCCGTGGATTCATGGGTGTCTCGAACCCCCGGCCGCCTCTGTCTGATTGCCGGGGATGCCGAGGGATATTGGGGCTTGGCACAGGGGGTGATCCAGCGGGGAGAATTCGCGATTTACGATCCCCCCCGGCACGTCTTGCGGATGCCCGGTTTTCCGCTCTGGCTGGCGGGGGGCATGTGGCTGTTTGGCGAGCGGGTGCTGTGGCACCGGGTGGGGTTGGCCCTGGTGGGGACCGCGACGTGTGCGATGACGGCACTGCTGGCCCGCCGGTTGGGGGGAGATCGGGCGGGTCTGGTGGCGGGTTGGTTGGCGGCACTCTCGCCCCCGTTGGCCGGCTTGAGCGTGCTGATTCTGAGTGAAACGCTGTTTGCCTTGGCGATTGTGGTCAATTTGTGGTTTCTGGCGGTGGTGTGGCAGCAGCTGCTCGGCCAACCAGTCGGGGCCGCGGGAGATCGTCCTGCCACTGCAACCGGCATGTTGTTCGCGGCCTTGGGGGCGGGAGCGAGTTCCGCGGTCGCGACGTTGATCCGCCCAAGCTGGCTTCCGTTTCTCCCCCTGGTCGCGAGTTTGTTGGTGATTGGGCATCCGTGGATCGTTCGGGGTCGCTGTCGCATGTCGGTGGGGTCTCGGTTGGGACTGTGCGGACTGATGCTGGCGGGACTGGCGGTCACCATGGCCCCCTGGGTGATCCGCAATGTCCGCGTCACCGGGCATCCCGTGGTGACGACGCTCTGGGCGGGGCCGAGCCTGTACGACGGGCTCAATCCCCGGGCGACCGGAGAGAGTGACATGCAATTCATCGAGGACGACGGCATTTACCAGCGCCTTTCGGAGTACGAGGCGGACCAGTACTACCGTGCTGCCGCCCGCCAGTTCGTCAGGGAACAACCGTCGCGGGCCGTGGAATTGGCACTGGTGAAGTTGGGCCGGTACTGGAATCCCATTCCGAATGCCGAGCAGTTTGGGCAGGGAGTGATCCGCTGGATGTTCGCCCTGTGGTCGGCTCCGGTGTTTGCGGCCAGTCTCTGGGGGCTGGCGTGCCGGTGGCGGGACGTGCGGCTGTGGGTGTTGGCGGCAGGGCCGATCCTGTTCCTGGGAGCGGTCCACGCGGTCTTCATTGGGTCGGTGCGCTATCGTCTGCCGGCCGAGTATCCCCTGCTGACGCTGGCTGCCCTGGGGCTGCTGGATCTGAAGATTGTGCCCGGAATTTTCGGGCACACTCGTGACGCTTCCTCCATCCCCGGCGCGGAGACCGAGAGTTGGCCGCCATCCCCACCCCCGTTGCCAGGAAGGGGGTAGAACGCGATGCGCCGGACCCTGATACTGGCCCTGTTTCTGGTGTTGATTGGTGCGACCGCCGCCGGGACGTGGTCGTACTTCATGTGGAACCGCAGCGATGAGCTGCTGCGGAAGACGGTGTTGGACCGGCTGGAGGAGATGTTCCCCGAATACGACATCTCAATTGCCCGCGCCCGGCTTGATTTCCAGGGTCGAATCCACGCGCACGGACTGCGCTGGACAGTGGGCGAGGCGCGCGAACGTTTCATCGATGCGGACGAGGTGATACTGACGATCGACGGCGGCCGCCTGGCCGATAGCAACCCGCTGGTGCGCCGTCTGGAGGTGATCCGGCCGCGCGTCTGGCTGACGCGACACGCGTCGGGCGATTGGAATGTGACGGGGCTGCCTCCTCCCCGGCGAACCCCCGGTGTGCTTCCCGAATGGACGTTCACCCCCCTCACCATGCAACTGCGGATCGAGCGCGAGGGCAATCTGGAGCCGCTGGAGCATGTTCTGGACCATGCCTCGCTGCAGCTGACGGCGATTGGTCGGCGGCAGTACAAATTTCGGCTGGGGGGGCGCTCCAGCCTGGCCGAGACGTTGCGCGTGGAGGGAAGCTGGCACCTCGACGCCCGCACTTGGGGGGTGACTGGAGACCTGACGCGGTTGCGGGCCGACGACAGCCTGCTCGACCTGTTGACCGAGTTTTCGCCCGAATTCCAGGCGGGGCTGCGGCGATCGCTGCGGGCCATCACCGACCGGGTCAAATCACCCGGAGATGTCTCCGTGCCCGACAGCGACGAGACCGCCGAGGAAGAGACCGCGTCACCACTGCGGTTGGGCATCTCGGCCCTGGGGGACCTCAATCTCGATTTGAAAAAACCTGGGCCTGATGAACCGCTGGAGTATCGGGTGCGGGTGCAATTGCACGACGGCGCGGTGGCCCATCCTCCGCTCGATTTTCCGCTGACCGATCTGCAGGGACGGGCGACGATCAACAACCAGCAGATTGAGTTCCGGGATGTGACCGGGCGCAGCGGTCCGATTGGATTGTCGATTCCCCTGGCCCACATCGAGAATGAAGGGGAGATCCGTCCCGCCCACTTTGAGCTGCATCTGACCGAACTGCCCTTGGATGATCGGGTGGTGGCCTTGCTTCCCCCGGCCCCTCGGAAGATCTATCTCGATTGCCGTCCAACGGGACGGGTCGATGTGCATCTTGCCGCCGAGACCGCGGGGAGCGGTTCGTGGCAGGTGGAGTGGGCGGTCAATCCGCGGGACTGCACCGCCCGGCACGTGCAGTTTCCCTACCTCGTCGAGGGGGTGGAGGGGGAGATCGCCCAGAGGGAGGGGGTGGTGCGGGCCGAGTTGCACGCCACGGCGGGGCGGCAGCCGGTGAAGTTTTCCGGCAAGACCCTCAA
>JBKCTR010000375.1:0-3502 GCA_046318755.1 Planctomycetaceae bacterium | reverse complement strand
GTGCCTGCCCGGCCGGCCCCATGAAGGGGACGACAATCAGGGGGATGTCGCCCGGCTGCATGGGGCCTCTTTTCTCAGCGGCCGCTCGGCTGCCGAACGAGTCAATGGCCGCCATGACAGAGGCCGTGTTGGCCTGGCTTTTGTACTCCGTCACGAAGCGAGATGGGCCGACGACGACGGCGTAGTCATGTCGGGAGCTCTGTGGTCCGACGGGCTCCAACTGATAAGTGGCCGATTGGTTCCCGAGGTATTCCCCCAGCAACTCGGCCACTCGGGCTGCCGTCTGCTGATCATTGGGCGGCTTCATACCTTACTAAAATAGCTGTCCTGACTAAAATGTCAAGGACTGCAAACAGGAAGGAAGGCTGCTTTGTGCTGCGTTTCGATTCGTTGTAAGATGTTTTCTTAAAACGAGTTGTGATTCAAAGTCTGGAGGATGACAAGGTTCCGGATCACCCCCCAAGGCGGGGCCACCCAATGTTGCAGGGATCGTTTTGGAGCGGTTTTCCCGTCGGTGAGGGAACATCGGGCTGGCTTGCGGTGTCGCCGAATCGCCCTCGGGATTTGGGCCGGCGGACTGATCGAGCGCAACTTCGCCGGGGTGGAAGGGAAGGCATCCTCCCGGGACGGGGGGCCAAGGAGCGTGGTTGGCAGGCCCGTTGATTCCCCGTTGGACAGCCCCGTAGGATGATCGGCGGTCTGTCTGAGTGCCCTGTCCCTTCTTGGTGAATGGCCGGTTGGTGTGCTGGAACAGGCCGCGACGGTTTGCCCCCGGAAAGGGGTGTGCCATGCACGACGACGATTTGCCCGATGTTCCCACCTCTGAAACCGATGACCGCTTCCCCTCGGGAACGTGGGTCGGCTATTTCATTCAGTGGAATTCCCGGTCACGCACCGAACTCGACCTGTTCTTCAAAGACGGGCTGATCTCGGGGGCGGGGGCCGATTGGGTGGGGGAATTCATCGTCAAGGGGCGCTATCAGATCGACGATGGCAAGTGCTGGTGGACGAAGCGCTACCTCAAGGGTCATGACGTCGCCTACCAGGGGTATGCCGAGGGGAAGGGAATCTGGGGTCTGTGGGAGATCCCCCAGATCGCGGGGCGAGGGGGCTTTCACATCTGGCCCAAGGGGACTCCCGAGGGAGATGCCGTGGAGGCGGAAGAGGCCGAGCCGGTGACGACGGTGGTGTTTGAGACGGTGTGAGCGGGTGGAGGTGGAAGTTCGCCCCCCACACGCTCAGCTCTCGGCCACAGGCTGGCTGCCCAAACTGGCGGCGGGCCCGCTCTCGATCAGTCGCTGGTTCCGCGGAGTGACCGGCCGCCGAACGCTCCGTACAGTCCCTGTTGCCAGGTGACTTGAGACAACGGCCCCCGCTGCTTCAGCTGTTCCCCCAGTTCCCCCGCGACGGTCGTGCGGACCAGTTCTTGGCCATCCTGCGAAATCCGTACCTCGGCCCCCCGCAGTTCAAACTCGAACAGGGTCGGGCCATCGGTCCAGCGGGTCGCCGCCTGGAGGTGGCCCGGCATGTGCAGACGGTGCACTGCCCCGTAGCTGCGCCATTTGTCGGGGGCCAAAAATGGCTCGGCTTCGGGCCGCCATTCGCACGGATCCTTCGCCGACGTCGAGACGAACAGCGCGTCTTTCACCGTCACCAGGCTGGCGACCCGCTGTCCCCACTGGTTCTTGACCGCGTTCCCCTGGTTCTCGGCATCGTACGGGTGCAGTACCTGGTTCGAGAGAGGGGGATGGGTGAACATGCGGCGGGCGAGGCTCCACTCGCGGCGATCGGGGTGATACCGCCACAATTCGCCCCACGGCCAGACTCCCACGAAGAGTTCCCCTCCGTAGAGGACGGTGGTCTGGGCCTCGCGGACGGAGCCCGAGACTTCCGCCGGCACCGGGGGCCAGCCGGGGAGGTCGCGCAATTCGGTCCCCGCCAGTTCAAACAACCGGCCGGTGGGATACTGCCCCAGCAGCAGGCGATCGCCCCAGGCGAGTGACGAGTAGAGCTGGAAGCTGACCCCCAGCGTTGGCTCGCGCGTCAGCCGCCAGACCCCGCCACGCCATTCGTAAAACCCGCCGATGTTCGACCCAGTGACAATCCGGTCGCCAAGCTGACCCCACGCGAAGGTGGTTTCCCCCACGACGGGGAGCCGCAGGGTCTCGGCCCGGCTCAGATCAATGGCGGGCTCGCCCGGTTGCCAGGGGCAGGCATACAGGCGCGAGAACCCGTCTTCCTCGGACTGGAACGGACGATAGGGCAGATCGTTGCGGTGGACGTGGTAGAAGCAGAGCCGTCCGAGGGCGTAGAAGAAGCATTCGAATTTGCCGACGGCGGGGGGCTCGAGCAGCACAGTGCCATTGTAGCGGACAGTGCTTTCGCCGAATTCCAGCAGCCCATCGCCCACCCGCTGCGCTTCCTGGGTGCCCCCGATTTCAGGCTCGGGGGTCCAGGCGTGTTCGCGGGGGTTCCAGCGGGTGAGACCACCGAAGGTGGAATAGAGCTGTTCGTCGCGGGCAACGAGGTAGGTGCCGCAGAGGTCACTGGGGCGGGGGAGTTCCTCGGCGGTCAGTTCGCGAAGTGGCTTCGCAGGGCGAATGAACAACTGCACGGCATGTCGGTCGCCGCGCAGGCGGGTGTTGTACTGGTTGGCGAACCCCGCCCCGATGACCAGCGACCGATCGGCGGTCGCGGCTTCGAACAGGGTGCCAAAGCTCTGCCCGAGATCGGCCCCGCGATCGACCTGGACCCGAATGCGGGTGACCGGTTCCGCTGCGTGGGCGGTGGTGAGAGGGGCGAGGCCCAGCAGGCCAAGCAGCAGCGCAATTCGCCGCATTTCCGTCCGTATTCGTGTTCGTTTCTGTGACCAGAGCGACACGGAATCTCGCCCAGAGAATTGTGGAGCAAATACGATCATGGTGGTGATCTCGCAGGATGGACTGACCGGTCTCTCCTGTTATACCCCACGTGTCCTTGAGGCGTCATGCCGACCGGATCGCCCTGAAACACAGCTGTTTCGGTCGCCTGCACGAGCCTGGGGCATGGTGAATCGCAGACGCTACCTGGTTTGACTGATTCCCAAACGGGCCGAAGCGGAATGTGAGGCCGGTACTCGACGGGAGAAGGAACTCATGAGATCCGTTGAATTCCGGGGAGATCGCGAAAAAAATCCCGCCCGACCATGGGGCCAAGCCCAGATCGGACGGGATAGAAGACCGGGTGTTAACGCAGGCTCGGAACGCTGTTCACCCGCGCACAAACCACCACGCCAGCCAGCACAACGCCGGCAAGAGCAGGAAGATGAGGGCGAAGGTGGTGAGGGTCGAGCGGGTGTCGTCGGGCCAGCGGGCCATGGGGGGTTAGCCGATGATTTCGGGGTCGGTCTCGGGAACCGCCGGGCTCGCGGGGTCGAACCACTCGTGTTTGAACTCGATCCGCTTCTTGTGCTTCATCGCCAGGTTCGAGGTGATCGCCATGATCGCGTCGGCCATCGCCCGTT
>JBKCTR010000374.1:0-3990 GCA_046318755.1 Planctomycetaceae bacterium | reverse complement strand
GCCGCCCCCGCCGCCCGCCCCGCGGGCGCCCGCCACACCGCACGAGGGCGGCCACAGCACAAACCGTCCGCGTTGTTTGCCACCGGACGGCAGTCGTCGGTGGCCAGCCAGCGCTTCTATAGAAGTCTCATCAGATTCTATAGAATGTGGGTCCCCCCGGCAAGCCGCCCGGCGAAGTGTCTGGCGTCCCCAGCTCGGGCGAGCACCCCCCTCCAATGCAACAGGCCCGCGCCACCTCCGTCGGTCGCGCGGGCCTGCCAGATCTCACAACCGGGAAATCACTTCGCGGCCACGCTCTCCAGCTCGACCATGGTTCCGTCGGCCTGGGCCAGTTTCCGCATGTCTTCGTTGATGCGCATCGAACAGAACTTCGGTCCGCACATCGAGCAGAACTTGGCGCTCTTGAACGTTTCCTGGGGCAAAGTTTCATCGTGCATGCTGCGGGCCCGTTCGGGATCGAGCGACAGCCGGAATTGCTCGTTCCAGTCGAACTCGTACCGCGCCTTCGACAAGGCGTCGTCGCGGTCGCGGGCTCCCCGTCGCTGGCGGGCCACGTCGGCCGCGTGGGCGGCGATCTTGTAGGCGATCACCCCTTGCCGCACATCCTCGGCATCGGGCAGCCCCAGATGCTCCTTGGGGGTCACGTAGCACAGCATCGCGACGCCATGCTGGCCGGCAATGGCCGCGCCGATGGCACTGGTGATGTGGTCGTAACCGGGGGCGATGTCGGTCACCAGGGGACCGAGCACGTAGAACGGCGCCCCGTGGCACACCTCGATCTGCCGCTGGACGTTCATGGGGATCTGGTCCATCGGCACATGCCCCGGACCCTCGATCATCACCTGATTGTTCTTCTTCCAGGCGCGGGTGGTCAGCTCGCCCAATGTATCCAGTTCGGCGAATTGGGCTTCGTCCGAGGCGTCGGCCAAGCAGCCCGGTCGCAGGCCGTCTCCCAGGCTCCAGGTGACATCATACTGGTACATGATGTCGCACAGGTCTTCGAAGTGCGTGTACAGCGGGTTCTGCAGCCGGTGGGCCATCATCCACTGCGCCATCAGCGAGCCCCCCCGGCTGACAATGCCGGTGATCCGCTTCAGGGTCTTCGGCAGATGCTCGATCAGCACCCCCGCGTGCAGGGTCATGTAATCGACCCCCTGCTTCGCCTGGTGCTCGACCATGTCGAGCATGTGCTGCGGCTTGAGGTCCAGAAAGTCCTTGAGGTTCTGCACCACCTGATAAATGGGGACCGTTCCAATCGGCACGGGCGAGGCGTCGATGATCGCCTGCCGGATGGTGTCGATCGACCCGCCAGTCGACAGGTCCATCACCGTGTCGGCCCCGAAGTGAACGGCTGTATGCAGCTTCTCGAGTTCTCCCTCGATGTCGCTGGTGACGGCACTGTTGCCGATGTTGGCGTTGATCTTGCACTTCGCGGCAATGCCGATGCCCATCGGCTCGAGTTTCTTCCGCAGGTGCACCTTGTTCGCCGGAATGACCATGCGACCGATGGCCACTTCGTCGCGAATCAGTTCGGGGGAAAGATTTTCGCGGCGGGCGACGTATTCCATCTCGGGGGTGATCTCTCCCCGACGGGCAGCTTCGATTTGGGTCATGCTGTGTTGCGCGGTGGCGCAGAAAGACCAAGAGTGACCCGACTGCACTCCATCCTAGTTGGCGGGAATTCAATGTCAACGAGTGTTCGGCATCCGGGGGGGATGATTCGAGTTTTCCCCGTTTCTCCGATAGACTGCGGTTGAGCCGGTATCCGGCCCCTCGGTTCCCTCCGGCTCGAGTCACCTCGCCGGTGCTTCCCCCCGTCCCGACTGAATCTCCGCACCAGATCCGCATGACCTACGACGTCTATGGAGTGGGCAACGCCCTTGTTGATATCCAGGCCCAAGTTCCCGATGCCGTCATCGCCGAGCTGGGTTTCCAGCGCGGCATCATGACCTTGGTCGACGAGGGGGTGCAGCGGCGCGTGCTGGCCGCCCTGCAGGGGACCGCGTTTTCCCGCTGCGCGGGGGGCTCGGCCGCCAATACCATCATCGCCGTGGCCGATTTCGGGGGGAAAGCAGCCTACGCCGGCAAGGTTGGGCCGGATGAACTGGGGCGGTTCTTTCTCGACGACATGCGGCAATTGGGAGTGACCATCGAGGTCAGCCCGGCACGGGGAGACACCGGCACCTCGGTGATCCTGATCTCTCCCGATGCCCAGCGGACCATGCTGACCCACCTGGGGATCAATGGCGAGCTGACCCCTGCGGATGTTCAGGAGTCGGCCATCCGCAACTCGAAATATGTGTACGTGGAGGGTTACCTGTTCGGCGGTTCCCCCAGTCAGCGTGAGGCGGCCTTGCTGACCATGGAGTTGGCCAAGAAAAACGGGGTCAAGGTCGCTTTCACCGTGTCCGACCCCTTCCTCATCAGCCTGCATCGCGATCTGTTCTGGTCGCTCATCGAAGGGCCGGTCGACCTGTTGTTCTGCAACCTCGAAGAGGCTCGGGCCCTCACCGGGCGTCAGGACCCGGTCGAATGCGCGAGTGAAATCCACCGCAACGCCGAGAATGTGGCCCTCACCCTGGGAGCTGACGGCTCGCTGCTGATGAACGAAGGGAAGGTCATTCCCGTCGAAGGGGTCGCCACCACCGCCATCGACACCACCGGGGCGGGTGACATGTATGCCGGGGCGTTGCTCTACGGCATTACCAACGGGCTCTCTTGGAAGCAGGCGGGACACCTGGCATCCCACGCCTCGGCCCGGGTCGTGGCGCAGTTGGGAGCGCGGTTGAAGCGGAAATTCACCCCCGCCGAAGTGGCCGCTCTGATGAATTGAGTTGGGCGGACGCGGAGACGCGGGCCCGTCAGCGCAAACCGGGGTGCACGGGCCGGGCGGCATCGGCCGCGGTGAACCGTTCCGGTGTTCTCGGTCGGCGGGGATTGGTCGCCGGTGCTCAAGGGCCGACCCGAGTCGCCGACCGAACGGTTCGATGTGCGAACGGGTCGCCTCCGCCGCAGTCAGACGCCGCCGCGCTCCAGGGAAGCTGGTCGTCAGCCTGTCACCCGCGGGCCAGGAGTCGGCCGAGTTCCCACCCGCTGAGGAACGCCCCTTCGACCCGGTGACCACCGCACCAGTCGCCACAGGCACTCAGCCCGTGCTCGGCATCATGCAGGTAGCGTTCGGCGAGCGGGGCGGGTGGAATGGCGAATTTCCAGCGTTGGCTGGAGGCGGCCAGCACCTCGCACGGGGCAATTCCCAACGCCTGCCAGAACGCCTCACGCAGCCAGGCGTCGACCTTCGCGGGGGGGGTGTCGAACGACGCCTGAGACCACTCGGGGCTGGCATGCAGCACCCAGCACTCGGCGGCGGACCGGCCGGGCTTGCTGCGGTTATTGGCGATCCACCGCAGGGGGGAGTCGGCGACAAACGCCCCTTCAAACGCCACGGGCAATGGCTGGGCGAAGTGCAGCAACAGCGCCCAGCAGGGAGAGAGTTCGACACCGGCCATCTCTGACAGAAACCGGGCCGGTTGATTCCGCAGCAGGTCCACCCCCTGCGGTGCCGGCAGTGCGCAGACCACCTGCTGATAGGGTCCGCACAAACCGGTTCCTTCCACCTGCAGCCACCACTCGGTTCCCCGGCGTTCGAGTTGGGTCACCCGCTCGGAGAGGTGAATGGGCAAGCCTTCGGCCAGCACCCCCGGCAGGGCGCTCATCCCGGGAACGCCCACGAACCGTCGCCCGGGCGTGGGCTCGGGCGAGACGACGCCATTCGACAACGCCACCAGCCGCCCGGTCCACTCGGCCACGCGGCCCCGTTCGAGGCAAGGCTGCAGCCACTCCTCAAACTGCCGATCGCGGACGGTGAAGTATTGGGCTCCGTGATCGAATTCGATCCGGTCAAACTCCACTCCTCCTTCGAGACGGCGGGTGGCGACGCGGCCCCCGGGACGGCGTCCCTTGTCGAACAGTTGCACCGTGCGGCCGGCCGCC
>JBKCTR010000373.1:0-4277 GCA_046318755.1 Planctomycetaceae bacterium | reverse complement strand
AGTGAATACCGTGCGCTGTTTGGCGAGTGCGCCGAGATGATGCTGAAGATCCGCTGGCTGCCCCAGCCGGTGCTGGCCTGCGTGCAGGGGATGGCGACGGCGGCGGGGTGTCAACTGGTTGCGACGTGCGATCTGGCGGTGGCGGCCAGCACGGCGCGGTTTGCCGCCCCGGGGCTGAAGATTGGCCTGTTCTGCACCACCCCCATGGTTCCGCTGATGCGGGCGGTCTCCCCCAAGATGGCGCTGGAGATGCTGCTGACGGCCGAACCGATCTCGGCCGAGCGGGCCCTGGCGGCGGGGCTGGTCAACCGGGTGGTTCCCCCCGCCGACCTGGAAGGGGCCGTGGCGGAAATGGCCGGTCAGATCGCCCGTTCCCCTCCCGAGGTGGTGGCGTTGGGGAAGCAGGCGTTTTACCGGCAGCAAGCGCTCGATGAGGCGACGGCCTATGGCGAGGCGGTCGAGATCATCACGGCCAACGCACTGCAGCCCGAGGCCCAGGAAGGAATTGCCGCTTTTCTGCAAAAACGGCCCCCCCGCTGGAGCACTCCCTGACCATGCCACTCCCCAGTTTCCACGCGCTGGCGGCGCGGGCCAGCCAACGATCATCGCCGATGGGGGTGGCCGCCGCTGGCGGGGCCGACGTCACGGTGCTGCAGGCGCTGTCGATCGCGGCGGGGCGGGGGTGGGTCCGCCCGCTGGTGACGGGAGATTCGCAGGCGATCGAGTCGGCCGCCCGTCTGGCGAAAGTCGACCTGACCCCGTTTGAAGTGGTGGCGAGTGACGAACCCGCCGAAACGGCCGCCCAAATGATTGCCGACGGGCGGGCCGCAATCCTGATGACGGGGCAGATCGACACCCCCTCGCTGGTCCGGCCGCTGTTCGATCCCCGCTATGGACTCCGGCGCGGCAAGACGATCTGTCAGGTGGTGCTGATGGAGATTGTCGATCAGGATCGGCGGTTCCTGCTGTCGGACACAGGGGTCACGATTCGCCCCACCCTCAAGCAGAAGGGGGACATCCTGAGGTACACCATCGGCGTGGCCCGGGGATTGGGGCTGGATGTTCCCCAGGTGGCCCTGCTGGCCGCGACCGAGAAATTCAATCCCGCCATGCCCGAGACCATCGACATGGTCGAACTGTGCCGGCAGGCGGCGGCGGGAGACTTCGGCCCGGCCCATGTGCGCGGGCCCCTCTCGTTCGATGTCGCCTACGCGTCCGACGCGGGGGAGAAAAAGCAGGTGGGGGGAGAGGTGGTTGGGGCGGCCGAAGCGCTGGTCTTTCCCGACCTGCTCTCGGCCAATCTCACGGTCAAGGCCATCATGTACACCGCCCGCTGTCAGTTCGGCGGCGTGTTGGCGGGGGCGGGTTGCCCGGTGGTGTTCATGTCCCGCTCCGACACGGTCGAGACCCGGCTCAATTCCCTGGCCTTGGCGTTGGCTCTGGCCGAGTCGTCGGTTCCACCGGTCCGCGTGTGAGTCGCATCCCGCACATTGACACCGTGCATTCCCCCATTCTCCCTCCTGGCATCCTGGCATGATCACTTCGCACCGATTGGGGTTGGCAGTTCGTGGTTCCACAATCGCGATGTTGTTGTGGAGTCTGGTGGTGGGCTGGGTGAATGTCCCGGCGGCCGCGTGGGCAGCCGAGGCGAGCCCACCCGGCACGGTGTCGATCACCCTGATTGGCGATTCGACCGTCGCCAGCTATCCGCAACCTCCCGAAGATCGACCCACCCTCACCGGTTGGGGCCAAGTGCTGCCGGAGTTCTTCGACGACCGGGTGACTGTCTCGAATCAGGCGGTTTCGGGACGCAGTTCGAAAAGTTTTCGGGCCGAAGATCGCTGGACTCCCGTGCTCGAGAGCCGGCCGAACTTCGTGTTCATCCAATTCGGACATAACGATCAACCGGGGAAGGGAGATCGCTCGACCGACCCCGAGACCGAGTTCCGCGAGCATCTGCGGGCCTATGTGCGCGAGGCCCGCGAGACGCAGATTCAGCCGGTGCTGGTGACCCCCGTCGCCCGCCGCACGTTCGAGGCCGACAAAGCGGTCAGCTCGCTGGGTCCCTGGGTCGAGGCGATGCAGGTGGTCGCCCGGGAGGAGCTGGTCCCACTGATTGACCTGCATGCCCAGAGCCTGGCGCTGTTCGGAGCCTTGGGTGACGCCGCCACCGCGGGCTATTCCCCCTCGGCCGACGACCGCACGCATTTCAGCCGGGTGGGGGCCCGGGTGATGGCCGCTCTGGTGGCGGCGCAATTGCCCGTCACGCTGCCGTCGCTGACCAGACACATTCGCCACGACCGTGTGGCCGACACGCTGCCGGCCGGCGTCGACTTTCCCGGCCGTCTGCGGCTGCAGGTGCCGGCGGTGGTGGATGCGGTGGTGGGGATCGAGACCAACTTCTTCTTCGACAATCTCGTGCTGACCCCTCTGCCCGATCAGTATGCCTTCGATGTGCAGTGTTCCCGGGGCCGACAGTGGGCGCAGCGCTGGTCGCTGACGCCGGCGGCCAGCGACGTGGGAGAGCATTCCCTCACGCTGGAGGTGCGGGATGAACAGAACCAACTGCTGGGCCGGGCGCGCAGTCTGCTGCGGGTTCGCCCCGCCGAGGCGGCGGCTGGCCGTGCCGAAACCGTGCTGTTCATCGGCGACAGCCTGACGCATGCGTCGCTGTACCCCCGGCAGGTTCTGGATCGGGCGCGGGGTGACCAGCAGCCCCCGCTCCGGCTGATTGGCTCGCACACTCCCGCCGGGGCACCGCCGGACGTGCGCCACGAGGGCTATGGAGGCTGGACGGCGGTCCGGTTTGCGACCCACGCCCAGGGAACACCGCGCGCGGGTGATTCCGCGGGCCGGGCCAGTCCGTTTCTCTACCCCGACGGCGAGGGGAAGCCGGCTCTGGATTTCAGCCGGTATTTCGCCGACGTGAATGAGGGGCGGGCCCCCGACGTGGTCTGCCTGTTTCTGGGTCCCAACGACATCTATCCCGACACCGAGGCCACGCTGGAGGCCAGTATCGACCGCATGCTGCGGCACTTCGACCTGCTGGTGCGGGAATGTGAACGGGGGGCGCCCCAGGCCCACCTGGGCGTGTTGCTGCCGGTCCCTCCCGCCGCCAGCCAGGATGCGTTTGGAGCGAATTACGGCTCGGCCCAGACGCGTTGGCAGTATCGCCGCAACCAGCATCGGCTGGTGGAACGGATGATGGCCCACTATGCGACGTGGCCCGGGGGACGGGTTCACCTGATTCCCACGCACGCGATGCTCGACTGCCGTCACAACTACCCCACCGCCCGGGCGGCCTTCAACGCCCAGACCGAAGAGCAGGGGGTGTTTCAGAACAACGGGGTGCATCCCGACCCGGCCGGTTATCGCCAGATTGGCGACACGGTGTATGGTTGGCTGCGGGGGCTGCCGCGATAGCCGCGTTGCCGGTGGCTGCTGTGGAGGGCTCGCATGCGCGGGTGGAGGGAGCCCATCTCACACGGGAAAAACCGGTGTGAAACTCGTCTCAACCCGAAGGGCTGGTTTGTGGTATAAGACCCACATTCTCGGGACAGGAACCGGGGACTTGGCCTCTCGGAGAGGCGGAACAGGAAGGAACCGGACGATGCCCGCGGCGGTGCAGACGATTGGGTTGCTGCTGATGTCGAATGTCTTCATGACATTCGCGTGGTATGCCCATCTGCGCGATCTGAAGGCGAAGCCATGGTGGATCGCGGCCCTCGTCAGTTGGGGCATCGCCCTGTTCGAGTATCTGCTGCAGGTGCCAGCCAACCGGATCGGGTACCAGCACTTGTCGCTGGCGCAACTGAAGATCCTGCAGGAAGTGATCACCCTGTCGGTGTTTGTGCCGTTCTCGGTGCTGTACATGGGCCAGCCGATGCGGCGGGACTTCGTGTGGGCCGCCCTGTGTCTGGTGGGGGCGGTGTACTTTGTGTTTCGCGACAAGGGAACCGGTTGATCTCCGGTGGGACGAACCCCGGATGCCACCGCAAGCGGAGGGTTCCTTCATGACCAATTCACGACTGCTGGACCGCGAACTGATGCCGCCGATCTCCCACCCGAATACCCCTGCCAGCGGTTCCTCGTCTGTCTCCCCCCGCGCCATGCCTGCACCCGCGACCACTGTCTCGGCCGGTCCATCTCCCGTGGCGGCGTCATCCGCCCCCACCGCCGCTTCACGTTGGTGGTGGTTTGGGGCCATCACCCTGGTGACCGTGGGGCTGGATCAGTGGACCAAGGTGTTGGCCGTGCGGCATCTGCCGGTCGAGCCC
>JBKCTR010000372.1:0-3698 GCA_046318755.1 Planctomycetaceae bacterium | reverse complement strand
CAATGTGTTCTTCGTTTCGACCATCACCACGGTGATCTTCAACCTCAACCCGTTAATGCGGTATGATGGCTATTACATGTTGAGCGATTTCCTGGAGATTCCCAACATGTCGGAGAAGGCCAACACCCTGCTCCGGAACACGTTCGCGCGGGTCTGCCTGGGAATCGAGACGCGTGAAGACCCCTTCATGCCCCAACGGGGCCGGCACTGGTTCGTCCTGTATGCCGTTGCCAGCGCCCTCTACCGCTGGGTGGTGCTGTTCGGCATCACGATCTTCCTCTACACGGTGCTCAAGCCGTATGAACTTCAGAGCATCGGCATCGCCCTGGCGTGGTTTTCCATGGCGGGGATCGTCGGCAACCTGGTCTTCAACCTGTATCGAGTCATGAGCGCCCCCCGCAGTGAACCGCTGAGTCGACCCCGCATTCTGGCGACGTTGCTGGTGCTGGCTTCCGTGGTGGCCGGCCTGCTGGCCATCCCCCTTCCCTGGCACGTTGAGGCGCCGTTCTACGTCGAACCGCACGATGTGGCTTATGTGCAGAACTCGGTCCCGGGGATGATCGAGACCATCCACGTCAAACCGGGCGATCGTGTCGAGAAGGGGGCCCCGCTGGTTGACCTGACCGATCCAGACAAGCAACTGAAACTGCAGGAATTGAAGACCCAACTGGCAGTGCAGCGGTTGGAACTCGAGAAGTATCAGGCGCAGCCCAACCCGGCGGCTGCCCAGGTGGCCGAGGAGCAGATCGTTTCGCTCGAACGGCAAATCGAAGACTTCACGCGGCAGTTGGCGATGCTGAAGCTGACCGCCCCCATCGGTGGTGAGGTGGTGGCGATGCCCCGGGTCGAAGAACCCCCTGCGGGAGTCGAGCAAATCGAACTGCATGGCTGGTTCGGCAGTCCTCTTGAACCGGGGAACGTTGGGGCCCTGCTCGAGCCGCGGACCAATGTGCTGTGCCTGGCCCCCGACGACCACTTTCAGGTGATTCTGCTGGTCGACCAGTTGGACCGTGGAGACATGCAGGTGGGAGAAGAGGTTGAGATCCGTTTTGAACAACTTCCCGGAGAGACCTGGACCGGCAAGGTCGTCAAGATCTCCCCCCGCCATGCGGAGTTCGCCCCCCCCTCGCTGACCAACAAAACCGGGGGCAATCTCGCCACCGTCAGTGACCGGCAGGGACGCGAGCGGTTGACCAGCAGCGCCTATGAGGCGGTGGTGGAGCTCGACGAGAACACCGTGCGTTTGCGGTCCGGACTGCGGGGCAACTCGCGGTTTTACGTCGGGCATCGGTCCACCTGGCAGTGGATCTGGCGCTGGTTGCGGTTGACCTTCCATTTCCGCATGTAGGTAAGCGATCTCGTTCTCCCGCGGCCCAACCGTTGATTATTCCTTCAAACGCACGTGGCAGCCATGTCGACCGGTTCCGACAATCCCCCCGAAATTCCCGCGGCCAGTCAGGCCGTGCTGCATGAAATCTCTGAACTGGCGCTGCAGCCCCAGACCATCGAGACGTTTTTCTCGGCGTTGTTGCCGCGGGCCGTCGCGGCCACCGGGACGGCCGCTGGTGGACTCTGGATGATCGACTCGCAACGACGGCTGGTGCTCACCCGCGAGCAGTCGCTGCTGCAGACCGGCTTCATGAATGACCCGATGCTGAAAGCCGCCTTCGAGCAGCCGTTCTCGAATGCGATCGAGAAAGGTTGTGCCCTGGCCTTCGCGACTCAGGAGGAAAAGCTCGACGGCCCCGGACGGATGTTCTCGATGCTGCTGGGAGGCGTCTGGGCGAACCAACGCCCCCAGGGGTTGGTGCAACTGCTGGAAGAGGAACCGGCCGATCCCGCCCAGCGCGGGTGGCGTCTGGCGGCCCTCGAGCAGGTCTGCCAGAGCCTGTCGACCTTTCTTTCGCGGCTGCCTTCTTTTCCCGCCGGTGATATCCCCGGGCGACCCAGTCCCATCGGCCGGTCCGAAACTCCGGTCGCCCCGGCGGTCCCGTCGCAACCCGAACTGACCCGGCCCCCACAACCCCAACCAGTGACGGTGCCCCCCGCCGCCAGGCCCGCGGCACAATCGTCCCAACCAGGCCAGCCGCCACGCGGGCCGAGCCTCACCGTGGGTGGCCAACCGGTACCCCTCGAGGTCTTGCCGGCGGGAGTGACCATCTCGGGCGCAACGGCCGCGACGAGAGTTCCCGAATTGTCGCTCGACGATGTGCTGGCGATGCACAACCACCTGCGGGTCAAGGATGTCGCCCAAGTGGCCGCCAATGAGGGACGGCGCTGGCTGGGAGTCGACCGGGTCTCGGTGGCGGAACGGGTGGGGAACAAGCTGCAATTGCTGTCGATTTCGGGGACGCAATCGGTTAACCCAAGATCGAACGTGGTGCAGTTGTTGACCAGCCTGTCGGACAAAGTGGTGCGGTCGGGAGAACGGCTGACGTTTGACGGCGAGTCACGCACCCTGCCTCCGCTGCTCGAACAGCCCCTCTCCGACTATCTCCACGAAAGCCGCACCCGAGCCGTGGTGATCTCCCCTCTGTTCGACCCCGTGGCGATGAAGAAATTCACCGAGTCGGGCGTTCGGGGAGAGAAAGATCCAGTCACCCGTCCGCAGCCGTTGGGCGCATTGGTGGTTGAACAGATTTCTGATCATCCCCTCCCACGGGATCTTGACGATCGGCTGGATCGACTGACGGCCCATACTGGGCTGGCGATCCGCAATGCCCAGGAACACGAACGGATCTTCCTGATGCCCCTGTGGCGGTTCCTGGGAGGTTACACCTCGTGGTTCCGGGGCCGTCGTCTCGCGCAGTGGGCACTGGGGATCGCCGGAGCAGCCGCCGCTGTCGCCGCCCTCACCTACGTCCAGTGGGACTACCGCGCCGAGGGAAAAGGGCGGCTGATGCCTGTGGTCCGTCAAGAGGTCTTCGCCCCCTGGGATGGCGATGTGATCGAGGTCAATGTGGCCACCGGTGTGCCCGTCAAGGCGGGAGATACACTGCTGGTGCTGAAGAACGATGAACTGCAGGCCCGACTGCTGGCTCAGCAGAATGCCCTCGCCGAGAAAGAAACCCAGGTCGCCTCGGTGCGGGCCCAATTGAGCGAATCGAATGCCACCATGACCCGCCAGCAAATCAACGAGCTACAGTTCAAAGAGCAGCAGTTGCTGGCTGAGATCGCAGGGGTCGAACTGCAGGTCAAGGCTCTCGAAAAACAGCATCTGGCGCTCACCGTGAAGGCTCAGATCGACGGCGTGGTGGCCACCTTCCGAGTCGAGGAACTGTTGCGGCTGCGTCCCGTCCGGCGGGGAGAATTGTTGCTGCAGGTGATGGACCCGGCCAAGGATTGGCGGCTGGAGCTGGACGTGGCCGAGAATCGCCTGGGCCATATGCTGGAAGCCCAGTCGCAGTCGGGCAATCAGCAACTTCCGCTCACCTACATTCTGGCCACCGCCACCGAGAAAACCTGGAAGGGAAATCTCGAGACCATCGGCAGCCGGGCGATGGTGTCGGAAAAGGAAGGGGCCGTGGTCCCCGTCTTCGCCACCCCCATCGCTCCCCTTCCCGACGATCCGCAAATTGGTGCCGAGGTGATCGCCAAGATCAACTGCGGCAAAAAAGCACTGGGCTACGTGTTGTTTGGCGACGTGATCGAGTTTTTCCGGAAGAAACTCTGGTTCTAGCCCTCCAGTTCCTTTCGGC
>JBKCTR010000371.1:0-4014 GCA_046318755.1 Planctomycetaceae bacterium | reverse complement strand
CCACCAGGCCTCGCCGGCGTCTTCACCGCAGGCTGGGGTGTTCTCGGTCAGCCGGCGCAGCATGGGGGCGGCCTGATCGCCCGCCCCCGATCGGTACAGTAGGCGGGCGGTGAGGAATTGAGCTCGGGGATCGTGCGGATCGAACGAGATGGCCTCGAAGAAATAGTGCAGGGCGAGATTCGAGTCTCCGCGTCGATCGGCCAACTGGCCCTGCAGCAGCAGTGCCTGCAGCAAATGCGGATCGTGCTTTAGTGCCAGCTCGGCATGTTCGCGGGCCGCCTCATCCTGATGCTGTTCAAAGTAGATCTGGGCCAGCAGCACATGCGCCCGAGGATCATCCGGGTTCTGTTCAATGGCCTGCTGGAGGTGCTCGATGGCGGCGGGGACGCTCCCTTGTTCCTGCAGCAACTCGGAAAGCTGCAGCCGGGTCTCCGAATCTCCTGGATCAGCCGCCAGGGCCGCCAACAGCAGTTGCTGGGCCCGCTCGATGTCTCCTTCGGAAGCCGCCGATTGCGCCTGGTCGACCAGTTTTCCCGCTTCTTGATGCGTGACGTCGCGCCCCGGGCGCCATTGGCAGCCGGCGACCAGGGCCAGGCTGACCAGCGCCAGGCCGATCGAGCCCCGGCACTGGAACCAGTGGCCACTGCGGAGACGCGGCACCAGACGCGAGTCGGTCTTCTCTCCGTTGTGAACCATGCTTGAGGACTCGCGAAAACAGTCGTTCCACCTCCCGCGAGACCGGCCTTCCGGCCGCGGGGGGCGAACACCCAAGTCGAGCTCCCGTCGACTTGAGCCGGGTTCTACCAGAGACCCCGCGAAAACCGCCAGATCAGCCCGTTCCCGTCAGGAACCGAGCCAGGTTCCCCCGTCGGAGTTTCCCCGACGTTCCCCCAGACATTCCCCCGGGAGACTGGCGGCCCAGTCCCGGCAGATCAGTCGACCATCGGCCCGGGCGGCAAACCCGCTTTCCCCCATTTTTTCAAGGGTTGGTTCCCGGTGTGCCCGCCGCAGGGCAGGCCGGGTGTTGCGGGCCCCAGACCCGGCGGAAAGCCGGTTTGCCCGACCTTTCCGGCATTCGGTTTGCCGGCGAGGGCGAGCAGGGGTAGGGATGGGTCCCGCCCCCTGCCGAATCGGCGGGTTTCCCCAGGAACGGGCTGAGGGACTGGAACACCGCCGGGGGTAATTGTGGCCGTCTGTGCACCAAGGCCGGCTGGTCCGGAGGGGGGCCGAGTTGTCCCCCCGCTACAATTCGACGTCTTAAACTGGTGGGAGAACAGATCGTGGGTCGAGTGGCGATATTGGGGGCGACGGGAACCATTGGGTCCACGCTGGCACGGCGGTTGGCCGCCAAGGGCGCGGAACTGATTCTGCTGGGCCGGAATGCCGAGAAACTGGCCCCGCTGGCCGCCGAGCTGAATCAGCCCTGGCTGCAGGTCGAGGCGCACAGTGCCGCCAAGCTGGAGGAGGGACTGCGGCCCCTGGCCGAGTCGCTGGGGGGGCTCTCGGCTCTGGTCAACTGCATTGGTTCGGTGCTGCTGAAGCCGGCTCATTCCACCTCCGATGACGAATTCTTCCAGGTGGTGCAGACCAACCTGATGACGGCGTTTGCCACGGTGCATGTGGCGGGGAAACTGCTGCGGGAGAATGGCGGGTCGATTGTGTTGTTCGCCTCGGCGGCGGCGGAGATTGGCATGTTCAATCACGAGGCCATCGCCGCTGCGAAGGGGGGCGTGATCTCCCTGGGCCGGTCGGCGGCGTCGACGTATGCCAACAACAACATCCGGGTCAATGTGGTCAGCCCGGGGCTGATCAAGACCGAGATGACCCGGCGGCTGTGGGAGATTCCCGCCAATGCCGCCGCCTCGACCCAGATGCACGCTTTGGGCCGGTTGGGGGAACCGGGGCAGGTGGCTTCGCTGGTCGACTGGCTGCTGCAGCCCGAGAATGACTGGATCACCGGCCAGGTCATCGGTGTCGATGGCGGTTTGGGGCATGTGCTGCCCCGCAAACGGGCCTGAGTCCTCTCTTCTCCGCCACCCGCCATGCAGGCTGCTCTCGTTTATCCCCACCAGTTGTTTCCCCGGCATCCCGCCGTCGAGGGGGCCGATCTCTGCGTGCTGGTGGAAGACCCGCTGTTCTTTCGGCAGTACCAGTTTCACGCCCAAAAGCTGGTGTTGCACCGCGCCTCGATGGCGCACTGGGCCCAGACGCAGACCAAGCAGGGGCGGCGGGTCGAGACGGTGGCGAGTGCCGACCTGGCACACACTGCAGACATCGTCCCCTGGCTGAAACGGCAAGGGGTGACCCAGGTGCGACTGGTCGACCCCTGTGACGACTGGTTGCAGAGGCGGTTGACCACGGCTCTCGACGAGGCCCAGCTTCCGTACGATCTGCTGCCCGACCCCCACTTTCTGACCCCCGTCGAGATCTACCACCAATTTGGGCACCGGAAGCGGTTGTGGTACTTCACCGAGTTCTACATCCAGCAGCGCCGCCGTCTCGACATTCTTGTGGAGATGAACGGCCGCCCCGTGGGAGACAAGTGGAGCTTCGACGCCGACAACCGTCAGAAACTCCCCAAGGGTTTGGAGATTCCGCCGCGGGGGGTCCCCAAGGCCAATGCCGACGTCAAGGCGGCCCGGCTGTCGGTTGCCCGCGACTTTCCCCGCGCCCCCGGCGACCCCGGGCAGTTCGCCTACCCCACCACTCCCGCCCAGGCCCGGCAAGGTCTCGAACACTTTCTCGACAAGCACCTGTTGTCGTTCGGAGAGTACGAAGATGCCATCTCGTCCACCGAAACCTTTCTGTTCCATTCCGTCCTGACACCGGCTCTGAACACCGGTCTGCTTTCGCCGCGCGAGGTGATCGACCAGGCCCTGGAACGACAGGACGACATTCCCATCAACTCGCTGGAAGGTTTCATTCGCCAAATCATCGGGTGGCGCGAATACGTGCGGGGTGCCTATTTGTGCCTGGGGCGTCGGCAGCGCCGCGAGAACTTCTTCCAGCACACCCACCCCATGCCGGCCGCCTGTTACGATGGCACCACGGGGATCGAACCCGTCGACACGATCATCCGCCGGGTCCGCGACCACGCCTACTGCCACCACATCGAACGGCTGATGATTCTGGGGAATTTCTTCCTCCTCTGCGGCATCCATCCCACCGCCGTCTACCAGTGGTTCATGGAGCTGTTCATCGACGCCTACGACTGGGTCATGGTTCCCAATGTCTACGGCATGAGCCAGTATGCCGACCAGGGCTGGATCACCACCAAGCCGTACGTCAGCGGATCGGCCTACGTCCTCAAAATGAGCAACTTCAAGCGGGGGCCGTGGTGCCCCATCTGGGACGCCCTGTACTGGCGATTCATCTCCTGGAACGAATACCGGTTTGTGAACATTCCCCGCATGAGCCTTCCCGTGCGACAGTCGATTCTGATGGGGGCGAAGCTGCGGGAACACATCGAGACAGCCGAACGGTTTCTGGATCAACTGCATGGCGGTGGTTCGGGAGGGGGGGCATCTGTCGGAAAGGACCATCATGATTGACGCAACCACGGGCCACGAGCCGCGGGGACGCGTGCTGTTGACCGGGGCCACGGGCTATGTGGGGGGCCGGCTGCTGCGGCTGCTGGAAGAACGGGGAGTTCCCGTCCGCTGCCTCGCCCGCCGTCCCGCCGCCCTGACGGGCAAGGTGGCACCCACCACCGAGGTGGTGGCGGGCGATGTGCTCGACGCCGCCTCGCTGACCGCTCCCATGACCGGCATCGAGACGGCGTACTACTTCGTACACTCGATGGGAGACCAGAAAGACTTCGAGGCCCAGGATCGGCTGGCGGCCCAGAACTTCGCCGAGGCCGCCGCCGCCGCCGGGGTCAAGCGGCTGATTTACCTGGGTGGCCTGGGGAACCCCGACGAACGCCTGTCGAAGCACCTGCGGAGCCGGCAGGAGACCGGCGATGTGCTGCGGGCCAGTCATCCGCAGGTCATCGAGTTCCGCGCGTCGATTGTG
>JBKCTR010000370.1:0-3300 GCA_046318755.1 Planctomycetaceae bacterium | reverse complement strand
CTACAAGCGGGTCGATCAACTGACCAAGCAACGGGTCAGTGGCCCCATGCTCGATGGCATCGACGAGCAGGTCGCCCACCTCATCGAGGCGATGGCCGTCCTGGAATTCTGGCAGGCTGAGGCCCTCTGGCGGTTGTACATCCCCAGGCAGCCGGTGATGGGGCACTTCTCCCGCGGCGCCGCCATCTGGGCCCTGGGCAAACGGTTCAATGGCACCGCCCAGCCCGAGTTGGCCCAACAACTGGTCGAACGCCTCACCGACACCGCCCCGGTCCCGGCCGAGATGGAACACGTGCGGTATTCGTCGGCCGTCGCCCTGGGACGCATCAAGGCCGATGCCCAGGTCAAGCGGATGATCGACTGGGTGGGGGAACCGAACCTCAAGTCAGGGAATGTGGTCACGCCCCATGCCCTGGCCGTCCGTTGGGCGGTGATGCAGTTGACCGGGGCCGAATATCCCGACCTCAAACCCTATCCCGTGGGCAAGGGAGGTTGGTTTCTTGAGCCGTCACAGGATCCCTACAGCGGGAAACAATAAGGTGGCCGTGCGGTGCGCACGGGATCGCCAGATCATGGGCGGGGGAGCGGGTCGGCCGCTTCCCCGCCCTGGTTTTTTAACGGGAGCCGAATCGGCGTCTGGGGGAGTGACCCCCCCCGGCGACTTGAAAGACCCGTCGTGTGTGCCTGCCCCTTCCCCGAGCCGGTGCCCGACACGAAGCAGCCCGGCCGAGACGTGGGTGAAGAGTCCCGGATGGCACCTGCTCCCCAAGCGCTTCACGGGAAGATGCGACCCGTGGTGGAAATGGGTGGCTCGGCTAAATGGCCCCCGGTCGAATGGCCCCCGGTCGAATGGACCGTGCGAACCACCCGGCCACAGGCTTGAGTCTCAGTGGACCGGCAGTTCCAGCAGGTACCGCCCGTAGTCGTTGTTCATTCCCGCCCCCAGATCCCGCATTTGGGCGAGGGAGATGAAGCCCATCCGGAAGGCCACCTCTTCCAGGCAGGCAATCTTCAGCCCCTGTCGCGATTCGACGGTTTCCACGAACGAGCTGGCCTGCAACAACGATTCGGGAGTGCCCGTGTCGAGCCAGGCGAATCCACGCCCGAGGTGCTCCACGTTCAATTGGCCTTGGGCCAAATACTGTCGATTGACATCGGTGATTTCCAATTCCCCCCGGGCCGAGGGCTTCAACCGTTCGGCGATTCCCACCACCTGGTGATCGTAGAAATAGAGCCCGGTGACGGCGTAGTTCGATCGTGGTTGGGCTGGCTTTTCTTCCAGAGAGATCGCCCGCCCCTGGTCATCAAACTCGACCACGCCGTACCGCCGTGGATCGCGCACCGGGTACGCGAATACGGTGGCCCCCGACGATCGCGCGCCCGCACGTTTCAGCAACGTCTGGAATTCGTGGCCGTAGAAGATGTTGTCTCCCAACACCAGCGCCACGGAATCGCCGGCGATGAATTCGCGCCCCAGCAAAAACGCCTGGGCCAAGCCCCCCGGATGAGGCTGGATACAGTAGGTGATCTCCAGCCCCAGCCGCTCCCCCGTCCCCAACAGCCGCTGAAAGCCGCCGATGTCTTCCGGAGTCGAGATCAGCAGAATCTGCCGGATTCCCGCCAGCATCAGCACCGACAGGGGGTAATACACCATCGGCTTGTCGTAGACGGGCAAGAGCTGCTTGCTGACCGCCTTGGTCATGGGATGCAGGCGGGTCCCCGCGCCTCCCGCCAGCACAATGCCTTTCTCGCACCCTCCAGAAAGCCCCGTCATCGCTTCGCCTCGCTGGTCTGATCAACTCGCTGTGCTGGCCTGGAATTGGCCGCGTTCCCCTCGGGCACCATGCCCAAACGCTCGCCCCGGTATGACCCCGAGGTCACCCGGTCCACCCAGACCGGGTTGTCGAGATACCAGCCCATGGTCTCCCGCAATCCCGTTTCAAAGTTCACCTGCGGCCGCCAGCCCAGTTCCCGGCCGATCTTGGAACAGTCGATGGCGTAGCGCCGGTCATGGCCGGGGCGATCGGCCACGAAAGTGATCAGCGAGCGGCAGGGTCGATGGGGCAACTCGGGCCGCAGTTCATCCATCAGCCCGCAGATCGCATCCACAATGGCTCGATTCGTCCGCTCGCAGTTCCCGCCGATGTTGTACACCTCTCCCACCCGGCCAGCCGTCACCACTGTCTCGATCGCCCGGCAATGGTCGTCCACATACAGCCAGTCCCGCACATTCAGCCCGTCGCCATAGATTGGCAGGGGGCGGCCCCGCAGGGCGTTCAGAATCATCAGCGGAATCAGCTTCTCGGGAAACTGCCGCGGCCCGTAGTTGTTGGAGCAGTTGGTCGTCAGGACCGGCAGGCCATAGGTGTGGTGAAAGGCCCTCACCAGATGGTCAGACGCCGCCTTGCTGGCCGAATAGGGAGAGTTGGGCGCGTAGGGGGTTGTTTCGGTGAATGCTCCGGTCGGTCCCAGCGAGCCATACACTTCGTCGGTCGAGACGTGCAGAAACCGGAACCGCTCCCGGGCGGCTGGTTCCAGCGACCGCCAGTACTCGAGCACCGCCCCCAGCAGTTCGACCGTCCCCAACACGTTGGTTTCGACGAACAACCGGGGGCCGTCGATGGAACGGTCGACATGCGATTCGGCGGCAAAATTCACCACCACCGCCGGTTGATGCGTCCGCAACAGAGACAGCACCAGGTCGCGATCGCCAATGTCCCCCTGCGTGAACAGGTGCCGTTCGTCCTGTTCCAGTCCCGCCAAAGAGTCGAGATTTCCCGCGTACGTCAACCGATCCAGATTGACGACCCGCCGTCCCGCATGCAGCACCTGATTTCGCACGAAATTGCTGCCAATGAATCCGGCCCCACCCGTCACCAGCCACAGATTGTCGTGCATCGCATTCGGAACCCGGAAACCAGACTGCGTGACTGGCACACAAGAGCGCCAACCGCGCCGTGTACCGCACCGGATGCCACCCGGCGGAGCCTGTCGCCGAACCGAGGAATCATCATCAAAGATCTTAGACCCCGTTCGCCATCGCGGACAAGCATCGTGCGGGGCCGCAGCTCTCTGCCAATTGCGGAACCACTGGAGCTTCCCTCCCAATCGCTCCAGACTCTGCGAAACCCACCTGGGGTCTCGACGGCCTTCCCAGCCCGCGTCTCGACATGCCGCGTGCCAGAACGCAGTCCCCGCCGCGCACGCCACAGCCCCCCTCCCACAACGTGTTCTGCTCGACGCGGAGCATCGTGGTGCCGCCAGCGGGCCAGGTGAACGCCTCGGACCCTTTCTCGGTCG
>JBKCTR010000369.1:0-12986 GCA_046318755.1 Planctomycetaceae bacterium | reverse complement strand
GATCCGGTTCGGTCGGTTTGCCCGCTGACGTTTTCGCAGAGGCTGGCCCCGAGGCGGCGGGTGCCGAGGTCGTCCGTTCCCGGGTGGCCCCGGCAGGAACAACCTTTTCGTCCTCATCCGATTTGGTCCTGGTCAGACCACTGGCCTCGGTCAGCGACCGCAATTCCTGCTTGAAAGACGCCACCGTGGCAGTGGTGGAGACAGCGTTGCCATTGGCATCAATCAACCAGAAGGCCGGCACCTCCAACACCCCAAAATGCGTGGTGACAGGATTCTTCCAACCCTGATGCTCCGCATCGGTGAAATGCAACTGGATCCAATCGAGCTTGTGCTTCGCCACGAACGCCTGAACCGCTTTGCGATTGGTGTCGAGGGTCATGCCCACAACTTGGACGCCAGCCTGCTGTGCCTGGCGAATCGCGGGCAACAGCCGCGGAATCTCCTTCGCGCAACTCTCAGCCTCACTCGACCAGAATACCAGCAACACCGGTTTACCAAGCAAATCGTCGAGTTGCAGCATCTCGCCGTCGAGGGTGGGACCGGCAACGGGGGGAGGATTACCCACGAGATCAAACCGGCGGAGGATGCGTTCGGCCTCGGAACCGTGGAGTGAATCGGGGGTGAGACGCACAATCTGCGCGTAGCATTCCCGGGCCTCGGCGAGTTGCCCCTGTTGTTCGCAGAGCCTTCCGGCGGTGTACGCCAACGGCACGGACCGAGGTTCTTCGCGCGGAAAGGTCTGCAGGTAATGGCTGGCCAACTGTGCGAACTCGGCCCGCCACGTGGCCGCCTTGTCGGCCGCCTGTTCGTGCAGCGCATGATGATATGCGAGGTTCACGAGTGTATTGGCTCCATGGGCCGCCGCATGCGATGCGGGATCCCGTTTTACAAATGCCCTCGCATTTTCATACAGCAGTTCGACCTCGTCTTCATTTCCCGTCATCGCCAACTGCAACCGGGCGTCCAGAAGATACCGGGCCGAGACCTCAAACTGCTGCTTCCGTTCCGGATCCTTGTGAGTGAGTGCCATCGACTTGGTCGCCAGTTCAACGATTTTCTTCTGCCGCTCGAGAAATTTCGGATCCTGCGACGGTTCGCCTGCTTCATTTTCAGGCGTAATCAGCCGCAGCTTTAAAACCTCGGCCAGGTACCATTCCGCCGTACCGGGCTGCGGGGGGGATGCCGCCACGTCTTCGTCTTCGTCCTCAGGATCCTCACCGTCATCGTCCTGATCTTCCTCGTCGTCGGCCGGCTCCGCGGCTTTCTCCGCAGTCGGACGGTTCTTCGCGGGGGCATTGGCCGCAACGCCCGCGGGTTTCGCGGCGGTCGACGCGGACGCGCTCTGGCTTTGGTCACTCGCCGCAGCCGATTTCCCAGGCTGTGGTTTGCTGACGGTCCCCTGGTCGGCGACTGGCTTGCGGGGGGTGGCCCCAGAGGATTGACCAGAGGATTGACCAGTGGATTGACCAGTGGACTTGCCACCCGACTTCGGGGTTCCCGCAGCGGAACCAGACGGAGGTGCGGCCAGAACGCTCCCTGCAAGCACCCAGACCAGAATCACCGCCCAAATGCCTCGTGTGGCCATGTGAGACATGGTCCCCTCCCTGGAGCCAACTCTGTTGTGTGACGTGCTGACCAGGTTCACCCGGTCGCCTCGAAAACTCCGCGTTTCCGCAATTTGAGTGGCTTGTATGACAAATCCGCAACAGGTCGCAAGATGAGCTTCCCGTGCCCTGGAAAGAGAGGCAGTCTGGCCAAATCAGGCAACCCGCGTCGCCCAGACCGCCCGGAACTGCGAGGTGCTTGTCAACTCGGCACCAGCCAGTCAGCATGGAAATCGCCCAACCCAAACTCCCCCCATCGAGCGCGATCCCGAGGAAGCCACGATGACGAAAGCCGCCACCTGGGGTTTGCCCTTCTGGCTCGATTTCGAGCGACCGCAGTTCCCCAGTTTGGACGGGAACATGGTGACTGAAGTGGCCATCATCGGCGGGGGAATTGCCGGTCTCAAACTCGCTCATTGCCTCAATTGCCGAGGCATTGAGGTGATTGTTCTTGAGGGGGGCCGTGTAGGAGATGGCGCCTCGGGGCGCAATCAGGGCTCTCTCAATCATGGCCCGGGGTTCGGCTACGCCGAGTGCATCGCCCGACACTCTCGCCCCGTGGCGCGGCAATTGTGGCAACTCGGGCTCGACAACCACGAGTTGATGCGGGCGCAATTGGCCGAATTCGAAGTCAACTGCGACTACCAGGTGGAAGGTTTCTGGTTCTTGGCCCGGGAAGACATGCCCGACCACGAAACGACCCGCGAGGCCTATCGAACCGATTTTGAACTGCTCGCGGAGGATGGATTCGAGGTCGAGTGGCTCGACCAATCCGCCGCCCGCCACCGGGGAGGCAATCCCCTTTACGTGGCAGGGTTCGGCTACCTGACCGATGCCCAGTTCCATTCGGGAAAATACGTCGCTGGTCTGGCACAGGGAATTGCCCGCCGCGCGGGCGTGCAACTCTTCGAACAGACCCGCATCGTGCAGGTTGAGCCGTGCGGATCTGGGGCGGTGGCCCGTGCGGCGAATGGGCAGACCGTTCACGCCAGGCACATTTTTCTGGCAGTCAACGCCCTCGCACCGCAGTTTGTGCGCTCGCTCGACCCCGCGCTGCGGGCCGAGCGGGGACAAGTGCTGGTGACTGCCCCTTTCGACGAACGCCCGTGCCGGGGAAGCTTCGGCACTGCCATGGCCTGGTGGCGTGAGATCATCGAACCCGATGGAAGATGGCGACTGTTGTTTGGCGGTGGGCGGACCCGCGAGACTCCCGACAGTCTGTTTGCACAGTTTGAGTCTGACGGCCGCCCCAGCGCACGTCTCGAGCGGGAGGGCTTCCGTCCATCGGTGGAACATCAGGCCCGTCTGGACACCCAGTTCTCGATTTTGTTCCCGCATCTCTGCGGACTGCCGATCACGCATCGCTGGGGAGGCCTCCAATCATTCACCGCCGACTGTCTCCCTGTTATTGGCGAATTCGACCCCAGTCGACAAATCCATGGAATGGCGGGATTCAGTGGACGTGGGAACTGCTATGCCGATGTCGGGGCTGAATACCTTGCCGGACAATTGAGTGGACAACCGGGCATAATCGCAACCCGTCACGACCTGTTGTTCCGAACCATTCTGAATGTGGGCCGCCCGGCAGCGGTCTGGCAGTCTGAGAAGCCCCAAACAGGTAACTGAACACATGAACACTTACGCCGTGACTGGGATCGGGTGATTGAAGCTGCGGTTGGTGTTTGAAACGACATCTCGGACATTCTCCTCCGGACGCCGAGCCGTGCTGCAGGGAAGACTGGTCGCTCTGGCAATCGAGGGAATTTTTGACGAACAAACCTGTTGTGAGGGTCGTTTGGCTCGAATCGAACATCACTGCCGGGAGTCAACCAAAACCGACGGAGTCCTCTGGCGTGGTTGTCCGAAGAATTGAAGCGACCTCAAGGGGGGCCTTTGAGGGGATTGGTTCAGACTGATCTTGGCGAAGCCCCAACGGCACTGGCTGAACCGTCGTCCTTGCCCATCGTCTGAGTACATAAGTTCCGGTGATAATCAGCGGAATACTGAGGGGGCGATCTGCCGAATCCCGCTCCCCAGCGTCACTTGGTCGGCCGAGAATGGATTCTCATGAAGCCCATCAACATACCGTTTGCAGCGTTTCTGTCTGGTTTCCCGCACCATGCGGGCCGCCTGGCCTGGCTGAGAATCGGAACCCGGCGACTGTTGGGGCTAGCCTGCCTTGCGACACCGCTGGTACTCCCCCTGAACGCCGCGCCCGCTCAGGCCGACGAAATCACCTACTGGAATGGGGTGATGTTGGATGCAATTCGCGGCGGAGCGACACCTCCTCCACGAGCCTCACGCGGCTTGGCGATGATGCATACGGCGATGTACGACGCGGTCAACTCTGTCGGCAAGAATCACCAGGCTTACAACCAATCATTCATCACCATCTCCTCCGCCTCGCGCGAAGCCGCCGCCGCCCAGGCCGCTCACGACGTGCTGGTCAGCCTGTATCCTTCCCAGCAGGCAACCTTCGACAACAATCTGAACAGTCGGCTAAGCCTCATTGGCGGAGGGGCCGGCAAGACGGCTGGGATTACCCTTGGTCAATCTTCCGCCCAGTCGATTCTGGCACTGCGGGCGAATGACAACTCCAATCTCGTCGTCCCCTATACCCCCGGTACCAACGCTGGTGATTGGCGTCCGACCCCCTCAGGCTATGCGTCCGCCCTGTTGCCCAACTGGCCGCAGGTCACCCCCTGGGCCATCAGCTCAGGTTCTGCCTATCGCGATCCGGTGGGACCTCCGTCATTGACATCAGTTGCCTATGCGACGGCATTCAATGAGGTCAAGGACCTCGGGGCTATCAACAGCCTCACCCGCACAACCGACCAGACCAACATTGCCAAATTCTGGGCGGATGGAGCGGGGACCGCCACTCCTCCTGGCCACTGGAATCTGATCGCCTCAGGAATCTCGCAGACAGAAGGACTCGGCATCGAGGAAAACGCGCGACTGTTCGCCCAGTTGAACATTGCGATGGCCGACGCCGCCATCATCTGCTGGGACCAGAAGTACGCCACGGAATTTTGGCGGCCGGTGACAGCCATCCGCGAGGCCGACACCGATGGCAATCCCAACACGATCCAGGACGCATCCTGGACTCCGCTGCTGGCGACTCCCCCCTTCCCCAGCTACACCAGCGGACACAGCACCTTCAGTGGAGCGGCCAGTACGATTCTGGAAAAGTGGTTTGGAGCGAACTACGCCTTCTCCACCTCGGCGGAAGGTTTCGTGGTTCCCAATCGCAACTTCACGAGCTTCGCCGACGCTGCCGACGAAGCGGGTTTAAGCCGGATCTACGGGGGCATCCACTACTCATTCGACAATGACAATGGGCTCTCGGCGGGCCGGGCCCTGGGGGCATACGTCTTCAGTACCCAACTGCAGGCGGTTCCCGAACCGTCGGCGGTGGTGCTTTTCGCCGGGGCCATCGCCACCTTGGCATGGACTCGCCGCCGCAACCCCCGCTGAGCTCGCGTCCAGAACACCCCCGCGGAATCCGGGAGAAACCCCACAGACAAACTCACAGCCCGCGATCCAACGTTGGATCGCGGGCTGTTGACGTTTGCGAGTCCACCTTGCCGGGAATCGCTGACCGCTGTGACCTGGAGACTCGGCAGGCGGAGCAGCGACATTGAAATGCGACAAGTTGGCGGTGCCGTCGAGGGGGAGACCGGCTGTCAAAAGCCGCCCCCCAATTCCTCTACTTCTTGTGCTGGACGGACATTTCGCGAAGCACTTCACTGACGACAGCCACCCCCTCATCCACCTGATGTGAATTGATGTTGAGCGAGGGAAGCAGTCGGATCACCGTGTCGTGCGTGCAGTTGATCAGTACTCCTCGCTCCATGCACTTGCCGACGGCGGGCAGGCCGGGGATGTTCAGATCGACGCCGATCATCATCCCCCGCACACGAACTTCGCGGATGATGGGCAATTCCCGCTGCAGCTTCAAAAAGTGGTCACGGAAGCGGGCCGATTGAGTGTGCACATTGTCAAGAATCTTGTCTTCGACAATGGTCTCCACTGTGGCCAGACCGGCCGCCATCGCGAGGGCGTTTCCGCCGAAGGTGCTGGCGTGCTTGCCCGGTTTGAGGCTGGGGGCCACTTCATCCGTGGCGATGAACGCCCCACAGGCCACCCCTCCTGCCAACCCCTTGGCCAGCGTGAGAATGTCGGGCTGAACATTCCACTGCTGGTAGCCGAACCAGGTTCCCAGCCGGGCCATGCCGGTCTGCACCTCATCGAACACCAGCAGCATGTCATTTTCACGACAGATCTGCTTCAGCCCTGCCAGGAACGTTTCATTGGGAATGTTCACTCCCCCCTCTCCCTGCACGGGCTCGATCATGATCGCACAGGTCTCTCGATCAACGAGCTTGCGAACCGCGTCGAGATCATTCAGGGGTGCGTAGACGAACCCGGGTACGAGCGGACCAATTCCCTCGTGGTACTTGGGTTGGGCCGTGGCTGAGACCGCCGCGTAAGTTCGGCCGTGGAAACTGTTTTCAAAGGTGATGATCTTGTAGCGGCCCTTCGAAGAGCCATGTAGCCGGGCGAGCTTGATGGCCCCCTCGTTGGCCTCGGTCCCGCTGTTGCAGAAGAACGCCTTGCCAAAACTGCGCGAACAGAGGGCCGCGGCAAAGTCCCCCTGGGCCTCAGTGTACCAAGTGTTGGGAACGTGGATCAGGTGCGCGATCTGTTCGGAAATCCGCTGCACAAGGCGCGGCGGTGAATATCCGAGAATGTTGCACCCCCAACCTGGGAACAGGTCGAGGTAGCGATTTCCCTCGGCATCCCAAACGTACGAACCTTCCCCATGCACCAGGCTGATGGGGTAGCGGTTGTAATGGGGTATGACGTACTTCTTGAAGATGTCGATGGTCGCCTGGCTGGAACGCTTGGCGGCGGAATGCAGGGCCTGTTGTTGCATGGGCTGGGTTTGAGTGGAGGAGGTGGACCTTCCGGTGGAATGGTCCCTGGAAACACCAGAATTGGCGACAATCTCGGTTCCAATTCCCTTGTCGGAGAAGATCTCCAAGAGCAGCGAGTGGGGTGTGCGTCCATCTATCACATGGACCTTCTGGACTCCCGCATTGAGAGCATCGAGCGCCGCCTCGACCTTGGGAACCATGCCCGAGTCAATCGTCCCGTCGGCGATCAAACCCCGACACTCCGCTTCCGTAAGATGCGAGAGCAACGTCTGCGGGTCGTGGCGGTTGCGATAAATGCCCGAAACATCGCTGAGAAAAATCAGTTTCTCAGCATCCAAAGCCCGTGCCACCGCCGCGGCCGCCGTGTCAGCATTGACGTTGTACTTTTGTCCCTGCCAGTCCACCGCCACCGAAGGGATCACTGGAATCTTCCCTTCATCGATGGTCTTCAGCAGCAGCTCGCGATTGACTTCGACAACCTGTCCCACGTAACCGAGGTCGAGGGGAACACCATGCTCATCCGCGAGGAACAGTTTCTCGGCCAATAACACATTTTGAGAGAGATAGCTCAGTCCGACGGCCTGCCCCCCCGCCGAGTTGATTTGCGCAACCAGTTCGCCACAAATATCCCCGGCGAGCACCTGAGTCACAATCTCCAGGGTCTCGGGATCGGTGTAGCGTCGCCCCTGAACAAATCGGGGTTGAATCCCCGACTTCTTCATCGCCGCATTGATGGCCTTTCCCCCACCATGGATCAGGACGAGGCGCACCCCGACCGTTTCCATGAAGACAACATCCTTCAGGAGATTGCGGACCACCTCGGGATCTTCCAGTGCCGACCCTCCCAGCTTGATCACAACCAGCCGGTCTCGAAACCGTCGGATCCAACGGGTGGCCTCGATCAGAACATGGGCTTTTTGGGTGGCTTCTGACAGGTTCAACTCAACACCGGACGACCACGGACGACGAAAAACCGATGACGGGAACGGGGCTTCCGTCATCAACGTAAGTCCACCATTCTACGAGGGTTGCCGTGGTAGTCAACAACTGATTTGACCTGGCTCACAGGCCGGGCCGCCGATGGACGACACAGAGGCTGACACGCGGGCACCGCCCCCGGTTCAACCCGCCAACCCATGGGAGCCCCGCGGTTCCCATCACCGGGAGAACAAAGATATAGACACCAGAGCACCAATTGAAATGGGTCAACCGCAATTGGCCGCAGATCGTTCTGGTGAGCATCTGGAACGCCTTTTGACTTTGCGCCTTGATCGCCCCAAGTCCTCGGCACCTGTCGGGGGAACCGAGATTTTCAGATGGCACTTGCTTGAATCGGAGGGGTTTCCACAGGGAAACTCGGTCCTCTAAACCCTTCGACGCCGCAGAACCGCCTCGACTCACACAAGTGGTTCCAGAGCGATTCGCACACCCTGTGACATTTTGATCATGAGCGATCCGCAGCAAAATCGATCCACCGGCACACCCATTTGGTGTTGGCTGGTGGCGTTGGTGACGATCGCGACCTGTTGGGGACTCGCAGGATGGACGGCCGGACTGTTGAGTCTGGTTGCCGGTCTGAGTCTGTTTCGATCGACAAAACGATCCGCCAGTCTGCCACTATTCGCCAGTTCAACAGGTTGGGCACTGGCGATGGCCCTGACTGGTGATCGCCGACTGTTTTTCCCTTTGGCATTCTGGTTGGCAACCTGGGCCCTGATGCACGATCGAAGACATCGCTATTGGACTGGCGTTTGTGCCGCCATCTGGCTGATGACAATGTTTTTCCTGATCCGGATTCAACAGGGAGCCACTGGCCGTGTCCTCTGGATGGAACTGGTGGTCAGTATCACCCTGGGGAGCCTCTCTGTGGTCCTGGAAGGCTTGGTTCCCTATTCCCTGCTGGGGAACTTGGCGGTCGTCGTGACCATTGCATCTCTGGCCGCGGCCAGCCTGTTCGTGTGATCCTTTTCTGGGCGATTAGGTAAACACCTACACACAAAGAGCTCGCTATGGCGGGGCCAAATGTCGATTCATAAGATCACATTCAGTGATCGAAATTGAGGAATACTGGTGGATTATCTGACTCTGATTCCAAAATCCCTTAGCTTTTCCAACGAGACAGCCGGCAGCGCTGCCTGATTCAAATGACGCAAGATATTTTATAGCATACATTTAAGAATACAACACACACCACCCGCACGCATATTCCAAGTCGAGCATCAAAAATATACATAAACCTAGTTGACAAACAGTCAAACATTATTATTTTGTACACAGTGTTCGCGTGACTCTACCAGGTACTCTTTTCAAAGCGAGGGTGTTTCCATGAGTGAAGTGCAGTTGGTGGTGCGGGAGTGGAACCAAGACTGGTCCGGACCGGTGCACGGTAGCCAAGCCGATCGGGCGATTGCCGCCCTGAGCGCCGACCCCATGACCCTGGAAGAACTGGAACTGGCGTTGGGGAGATTTTCGAAGCCCAATCTGGGTGACCGGCATGATCTGGGACTCGAACCCGGTCTGCGCGACCACCGATATGATGCCGGCCGGATTGTGATCGATCTGGCGGCCCGCCTGGTGGTGATTGACTCCGACTACTCCGACCCCGACCGTGAGGGGGTGGTGTACTATCACAACGGACAGTACCGCACCTCGCATGCGCTGCCGTACCAGTTGGCAGACGACTGGCTGTTCACACACGCGTTCTGGGACTGGCGTCAGGTGGCGACCGACCGCCGACTGCGACGGTCCGAACCAAATCCGCTGAATCCCCGAGAGGTGCTCTACGGTCCCGGCCTGCTGGAATTCGTCGCCCGCGAAACGCATTCGAGTGCCTGTCGGATCCTGCCGGGCCTGACGGGACAGGATGCGGTTTCCGGCGAGATCTCGGCGGCCTTGCTGCATGAACCATTGATGGATGCTTCCGATATTTCTCTCGAGCCGGGGTGTACGGAGTGTCGTGTGGAGGCGCACCGCGAGGACGTCGGTCGAGCTTTCCTGAACGAAGGGGCCGTAGCAGCGACCGGGGGGAATCCGATCTCCCGGGAGATCCGCGAGCTGCATGTCCGCTGGCTGCTGTCTCCCCGGGAGGAACTCGGGGGCCAGACTCCGCGCGACACCCTGTTTACCAACCGCCAACATTTGCAGCAGGAACTTCACAATCGGACGGAATCGTGGTCCTTGACGGGCCTTGCGCCGCCGCCCCTGCCGGAAAATTCCGAGGCTTTTCAGAACGCGGGAGTGGGGTTGCATGAAGCGGTCATGTACCACCACCTGGTGCGTGAGTTGCTGTGGTCCAGTTGGGAGCAATGGTCAGAGACTCTCCGCGCATCCCGCGAAGCAGCCCAACCGTTCGCCACAGGCTCAGAACCGCTTTCGACCGAGGTCTTGCGGGAGGAGACGGAACGCCTGGCCCGAGTTCGCGACCAATGGCTCGATACCCCGGGTGCCGACTCGGGACACCGCACTCCCAGGTCCATCATTCTCAACGAACGTCGACGGATTCCCGAGGTGCTCTCTCCCGAGGAACGGTTGATCGATCCCGATTGTCCCTGTTGCCAGATGCTGGCCGAGATGCCCGGTCCCTGCTTCTGGCATCTCGATGGAAGTGACCTCGATGACGAGTTCGCTTTCGATGTGCAGGAGCACACCTTTTCCGGATGGGAACTTTCCCGCAGCCACTGGGACAACCCGACCTATCAATCGGGTCTGGGAGCCGAGCGAATCGAGACCGAGCAGACCCTGTCGGACGACCGGCCGCCGCGAAGTTCACCAACCCCCCAGCTTCGGGAGCCCACCCTCGCCAGCACCAACTTGGCAATTGCCCCCGCGCCTCCCCTGCCCTTGAGTCTGGCGATCCACCTTGCAGCCCTGCATGTTTCCGAGGTGATCTCCGCGATCACCGCGTCACAGATCGACCAGCCCCCCAACCTGATGGACGAGCGTCTCAAGGATCAATTGAACCGACACTTTGGCAATCTGCGGGCTCTGCTCCCCACCCCAGGCCAGACTTCTCTGCCGGGAATCTCCGGCGATTCGCTGCTGATCCCGGCCCTCGAAAGGCTCTATGAGACGCTGGCCGAAATCTCGGTGGCCCATATCCGCCTCGATCCGCTTTGTCAGACTCTTGCCCACGAACTCTCGCGGATCGTTCAGGTCGCGGTCAGTGGTGGCTCCCCGGCTGCGGATTGGTCCGGTGGCAGACAGGGTGACCCCACATGAAACAAGCGGCAATTTCGGTCCGGGCCTGTTCAGGCCCGGCCGGAATTGCAACTCAGAATTCCCACCGCCTTCCTCGGCTGGCACCGGCACCGGAAGTGGAGGTGCTCGATGCCGATCCAGAGCTACAGAATTCGCGGTTCCCGCTGCTGTCCGGTCAGGGGCAACCGTCAGGTGACGATCACAGACCGCGTGCGTGAGAGTTCCTCCATAAACCGCAACGAACGGTTGGTCACCTCTTCGGCATCGGGAATCAACCCATCCAGCAGCAGGGCATCGGAATAGAGTTGACGTCCACATTCGCGGATGAACTCGTCATTCTCGGGATTGCCCGCCAGCTCGCACAACCGCTCGGTCAGGCGGGCGTGAGGATTGACCTCAAACACCCGCTTCGACATCTCAAATCCCTTCATTGTGGTCGAGAGCACCTTTTGCAGTTGACTGCTCATGGTCCCTTCAGCGTTCACGAGACAACAGGTACTGCTGGTCAGCCGTTCCGACTGGCGAACGTCGGCGACCCGCTTGTCCAGGGCCCCGCGGAACAATTCCAGCACCCGGGTCAGGTTGCCCGGTGTCTGGGGCTTCTCCGTTTCGACCACCGGATTCGTGCTCTCTGGGAACCGCACCTCCGCCGAGTCGATCGAGATCAGATCCTTCCCTTCGAAGCTGCGGAGCTGAGTCAGCGCGAATTCATCCACCGGATCATCCAGGAATAAAACTTCCAGGTTCCGCTTCCGGAACGCCTCGAGGTGCGGATGTCGGCTCATGGCGTCCACCTGCATGCCGGCGAGGTAATAAATCTGATCCTGCCCCACCGCGGCTCGGGACAGATAGTCGTCGAGTGATGTCCGACGAATTTCATTTCCGTCCGGCAATTCCAGCCCCGAACCCAGAGTGTGAGTCGACTGGAACCGCATTAACTTGGCGATCCGTTCGCGGTTTTCGAAGTCCTGGCCAATGCCGGTTCGCAGGATCGATCCAAACTGGCGAGTGAAGGTCTGGAATGCCTCGGGATCGTCGGTGGCCACACTGGCCAGGTGATCGAGCACTTTGCGGGTCAGCACCTTCTTCAACTTGGGCAACAACCGGTGGTCCTGCAGCGTCTCCCGCGAGACATTCAACGGCAGGTCTGCCGAGTCCACCACCCCATACAGGAATCTCAGGTACTCGGGGAGCAGATCGCGGCAATCGTCCTGCACCAGAATGCGCTTTGCGCAGAGGTTGAGTCCGTGCTTGATCTCCCCAAAGCCCAGCAACTCAAAGTTGGTCGGTGGACAATACAGAATCGCATGGAACTGGATGGGGGAATCACTCGAGAGATGCAGCCGCCACAGCGGCTTCTCCTCGGTGCGGTGCGTCAGCCATTGGTAGAACGCGTTGTGCTGATCATCACTGACCTGGCTCTTGGGCTCGACCCAGATCGGCTTTTGCTCATTGAGCACCGCCCCTTCCAGCAGAATGGGGAACGGAACAAAGGTGGAATATCGCCGCACCACATGCTTCAACCGGCTTGGATCGAGGAACTCTTCCAGTTCCTGTTTCAAATGCAGACGAATCTGGGCACCGCGGGGAACCTCATCATCTGCCAACGTAATGCTGTAGCGCCCCGAACCATCCGATTCCCACCGCCAACCAGTGGTCTCTTGATAGCTGCGGGTGACCACCTCGACTTTGTCGGCGAGCATGAAGGCCGAGTAAAATCCGACACCAAACTGACCGATCAGCGAGAGGTCCGGACTCCCCCCATCCTTCCCCGAAGAGACGAGATTCTGGAAGAACTCTTTCGAACCGCTGTGGGCGATGGTCCCCAGATTTTGAATGAGCTCCTCCTGGGTCAATCCCACACCGTTGTCTTGGATAACGAGGACCCTGGCTTCCTTGTGGGGTTGAATCGTGATTTCGAGAGGATTCGCATCGCGCCATTGTTCATGGCCCAACTGCAGATGACGCAGTTTGTTCAGCGAGTCCGACGCGTTTGAAATCAACTCACGGAGGGCGATCTCCCGGTTTTGGTAGAGCGAATGCGACAGAATGTGAAGCAGTTGCTTGATTTCTGTCTGAAAAGTGAATTCTTGCGACTGGTCCATGAAGAAGCTCCCGCAGATGAACCGGATTCGATCGAATCCTGGCACAGTTTGCCCGTTTCGCTGCCAATCAGGCAGCCGGTCTTCCAAAGTGAGTCCAGAAAAAGCAAATCGCGCGCCAGTCGGACAGCTCGTATTTCCTT
>JBKCTR010000368.1:0-3598 GCA_046318755.1 Planctomycetaceae bacterium | reverse complement strand
CGTCGTGACACTCCCGGCGTCGGTGATGACCGTTCCCGGCCGACACACCACCGCCGCCTCCCGCACTCCCTCGACAATCCGGTCGACCGGGGTGCAGATGACAATCAGATCGGCGGCATCGGCCGCCTCGGCCAACGACGTGCTGGCCCGGTCGATCTGCCCCAGGTCGCGCGCCAGATTCAGCCGACTGGGACTGCGCCCCACCCCCACCACCTCCCGCGCCAGACCCCGCGACCGCAGCGCGGCGGCCAGCGAACCACCGATCAGCCCGACCCCCACGATCGCGGCCACCTCGCACACCGGTTCTTTCGCCGTGGTATGTACCGTCATTCCAGGGGCCAATCGCCTTTCAGCCGTTCGTCAGGGACTTTTCGAAAATCACCAGGTTCTCGCCCCGGTCGGGATCCCACCGAATCCCCACAATATCGTATCGCTGGGCGATCGCCAGGTGCAGCATGGGGCGGTGCTGGTTGTGACACTCGAACCGCACCGACTCGTACCCCTGCTCGTGGGCCCAGGTGTGAACGGCGTCCATCAACTGCGAGGCGATTCCCAGCCGTCGGTAGGGGGTCAGCACGCCGTAAAACCACGAGAAATACACCGTCGGCTTCAGTTCGAAGCCAATGTAGAACCCCACGGTTTCCCCCTGCTGGCTGGCGACCAGCATCAGCACGTTGCACCGTCCCTGGAACCGCCGACGAAAAAACGCCGCGTCCCGGGTGGGGCGGAAGATCTGGTTGTACAGGTCGGCGACGGTGGGAATGTCCGACGGTCCCACAATGTCGATTTTCACGTTGGCCATGTTGGCTCCCGGGGCCCCCCGATGTCGGGACCTGACACGCGGATCACTTCAATCCGGCGAGATACTCCACGAGATCGCGCAGCTCGAACTTCGACAGTTTCTTCGCGAGATCCTCGGGCATGGCCGACTTCCCCCGGGCCCGCTCGTCGATCTCGCTTTTCAAAACGGTCACCACGTTTCCCTCGGCGGTCATCAGTGTCAGCCGGGACTCATCTTCGTCGCGCAGGGTGCCGTTCAGTTGTCGCCCATCGGTGGTCAAGATCACCACCGGTTCGTACCCCTTGGCGATCGCTTGGTCGGGATGCAGAATCGAATCCAGCAGGTACTGCCGATTTTGCTGCGCGGCCACCTTGGTCAATTCGGGGCCCACTTCGCCCCCCCGTCCCTCCACCTTGTGACACCGCACGCAGTACACCTCGTTCTTCTCGAAGAAGATCCGGCGGCCCCGCTCGCCATTCCCTCCCGCGAGCATCGGGGCCAAACCCGCTTGAGGATCGGCCTGTAGAGCCCGCTCCCGCGCCTCCAATTGCGCGTTGAGTGCCGGATGATTGCGCCGCCGGGCCGCCTCCAGCAGATCCAACACCAATCCCGAGGCCACCTTCCCCCCCGCCGCTTTGTCGAGCCACTGGCTCAGCAGGGTCTGCGACTCGGCAGTATTGATTTGCCCCAGCAGCTCCGCCGCCACCTGCGCCTCCTCGAGGTCGTCCTGTTCCAATGACCGGGGCAGCCGTCGCAGCACTTCCGCCAGATCCTGTTCTGCCAGGACCCGCAGGCCCGCTCCACGCACCAGCCCCTGGCGGTCCGCCAGAGCCCGCGGCAGAGCCTGCTTCAGCCGGTCGTCCTTCAAGAGAGCCAGCGACCGCACGGCATCGGCCCGGGCTTGCGGCCGCGCCTGCTCATCCTGCACCAGCTTCAGCAAGGTCTCGCCAATCTCGGAAATTCCCAATTGCACCGCCGACTCGATGGCCGCCTTGCGCACCCCCTCCTCCCCGGCGAGCATCCCGGCGAGGTGTTGCCTTACTTCTTTCGCCGCCACCTGGGGGTCGCGTTCCGGCAACGGTCGCCAACTTCCCAACACACGGTCCCGTCTCGACGGCCGTCCCCAGGCCGACAGGGCCCGCGATGCTTCGATCCGCACTGCGGCAGAGACATCGCCGCGGGCCGCCAACGAGGCCAACGCCTCGGCGGCCGCGGGGGTGCCGAGGTGGTCGTTCGCCCCCATCACCCGCCACATGGTCGCGTCACTCAGACCGCTCCGTGCCGCCAACTGGGCCAGGGCGGGGAAACCATCGGTCAGGGGGATGTCGTAGATCGCCCGCGCCGCCTCATCCACAACCGCCGGGTGATTGTCGGCCAGGAACATTTCGAGATCGGCCCGACGAAGCTTTCGGAGAGCCAGGACCACCGCCAGCCGCACACTGACATTGGGATCCTCCGCCAACCGCTTCAGCATCAGGACGTCGTTCAGCCCCGCCAGTCCCATCACGGCGGCGTGCCGCAAGACCACATCCTGGTCGGCATTTTCGCGCACCAGCTTCACGAGGGCGGCCCCCACACCGGGGGCCTCCGCCGGAGCCAGGGGAACCAGCTTCGCCAGCGCCAAGGCCGCGTGCAGCCGCACCCGTGGCTCGGGATCGGCCAGACTGGCTGTCAGCGGGGCAATCGCCGCCAGATGCCGGCAGTCGCCCAGCACCACGGCACTCTGGGCCCGAACCTCCAGATCGGCATCCTGCAGCGCCTCGAGTACCGGAGCCAGGTATTCCCCCTTTTTGGCGAGCGAGAGCGGGCCCACGGTCCTTACCTGGTTCCGCCACGCCAAGCCCAGCCCCCAGAGGGCGTGCAGCCGCGCCAGACGGCCGGGGCCCGTGGTCTCCTGCTGCCGCAACCGGGCGGTCAACGCGGCTCCCGCCTCGGCGAACGGCTTGGCTGCCAGGGCAAACTGTGCCTCCTGGCGAATCATCTGGCTGGGGTGGGCCAGCAGGGTTTGCAACTCGGGCACAGACCGATCTGCCAACCCTTCCGCCAGCAACCGGGCAGCGGACTGGGCCGTGGTGTCTTGCTCCAGACCATCGGGAACAATGCGGTAGATGCGCCCCTTCCCCTGGCCGTCCCAGCCTTCCACCCAGTCCGTCAGGTACATCGAACCATCGGCCGCGAAGTCGACGTCAGTCGCCAGAATCTGCCAGGCGAATTGCTGGTTGTCGACCACCTCAAAACTGGCCCCCTTCGGAGCGAGGCGGATGCTGCGCACTCCGCTCCCCTGAAACGCTCCGCGGAAATCGCACAGGTAAAACCGCCCCTGGTGCTCGGCCGGAAACCCCACCCCGGGGGCATAGGCCAGTCCCGAGGGACCGTCAGCCAGGTTGGCAATGGGGGGCAAAATCCAGGCGGCTTGGCCTTCGTGTCGCGGATGCCACAACTTCTCCCGATTCCACGGACCACGGTCGGGCAGGTACTGGAAATTCATCCGCCAGCCGCTGTCGGCCCCATCCAAAACCTGCACCCAGCGGGCTTTGTCGCCACTGTCCGAGTTGTTGTCTCCCGTGAAGAGATTGCCAAATTCATCAAATGCCAGTTCCTGCGGATTTCGCAGTCCGGCATGGACCACTTCCAACTCGGAACCATCGGGGTTGCACCGCAGCACCGCCCCCTGGTCCGGATAGACCAGCCGAGTCTGCTCGCGGGTCTGGATGTTGAAGCCCCGCTCACCACTGCTGAAGTAGATGCGGCCATCGGGCCCCATCCGCAGACCGTGGGAATCGTGACCGCGAAACGCCACCCGCACGCCATACCCCG
>JBKCTR010000367.1:0-2553 GCA_046318755.1 Planctomycetaceae bacterium | reverse complement strand
CCCTGCCGATTCAGACCCGATCCAGCGTTCCGGTCACCCCGGCGAACGAATCGGTCTCGACCCCCAGCCTTTGCAGGATGGTGACGAACAGCTTCGCCAACGGCAGCTCTTCCACCTCGGGTTTGCTTTGCCAACCCGCATCGGTATCGATACCGGCCCCCGCCTGGTTGTCTTCGTTTCCCTTCCCGAATTTCAGATACCGGCCGTTGGTGAAGCCGAGGTTCTTTCCACCGGCGGAGATGATCGGGTAGTTGCGCGAGAGGTGGAAGCTGCTGGAGGCCGAACCATGCATCGCCAGCGTGTTGTCGAGCATGTTGCCCTGCCCGGTCGGCTCGGGAGTCTCCCTGAGGCGCTGGGCGAAGCGCCCAAACTCCTCGGCCTGATAGCGGTTGTAAGTGCCGAGGTTCTGCCAGCCCCCCGGCTTTTTGACCTCGTGCGTCAGGCCGTGCGCAGCCCCCAGTCCCACGGCCTGAGACAGCAGATCGTGCGGCCCCTCGCCGTTTTCCCGCCCCAGCTGAAACGTCGCCACTCGCGTCGAATCGCTCAGGAAGGCCAGATAGATCAGCTCGTACATGGTCTGGAAATAAAGGCGGGCTTCTTTCGGCTCGGCATCCAGATGCAGATTGCGGGTGTCGACCTGGGGAACGGGGGTCTCGATCCAGCTTTGAGCCTTCGCCAACTTGAGCTCGGTGTCGCGGACTGCGTCCAGGTACTGCGCGAGCGTCTCCCGATCGCGATGGGAGAGCTGCCGTCCGAGCGAGCGGGTATTGTCGATCAGCAGGTCGAGAGCGCTCTTGCTTCGCTCGAGCCGTGCGGCGGCCTCTTGGCCGGTCGTCACGAACAGCAGGTTGAAGATGTCCCGGGGCTTGTTCATCGCGGGAATCGGTCGACCTTCGCGATTGAACGACTGGGTTTGCGCCCCCCGGGGGCCCCCCACACCGCCGTTGGTCGACATAACCAGCGACGAGTGCCGGGTCAGGTCGCCGGCGTGCTCGGCATACGCCTGGTCGAGCGAAATCGTATTGCGATATGGCCCGTGCCCGCCGATCGGCGCACCGGTCAGGTACTGGTCCGCATTCGAGTGGCCATGCACGTTGCGGGCGTGGGGATGCGACAGCCCGGAGTAGATCGTGATCTCGCTCCGCAGCGGTTCGAGAACATCGAGAACCTTGGTCAACTCAAAATCGGTCTCTCCCCCCCGGGGAAACCAGCACCAGTCTTTCCACGCCGGGTCTGACTTGAGCGGTAACCCCACCCCATCCGGATGATAAACACTGACGAACCGCCGGGGAGTCTCGTCCCGGGTGGGGCCACCAATCGCAAACGTCTCCAGCCATGGCAACGCCAGGGCCACTCCGGTCCCGCGCAGAAACGTACGGCGATTCCACTGGATCTGGTCTTGCATGGTCGGTTCCCCGCCGTTCATTTCGAGTTGAAGAGGTCACTGGTCACAATCAGAACGATCAGGTCACCCAGCCCGTCGCCTTGTTGCCGGAACTGCGCGGTCAGCCTGTCGATCTCGGCACTGTCGCCGAAAGACAGTGGTCGGCCCAGGGCGAAAGCCAGCAGCTTGTGCACCATCGCCCGGGCGAATTGATCTTGTCGGTCCGTCAGCAGGTACCGCTTGAGTCCATCAATCCCGGCCAACGTCTGCCGGTTGAATAGCTCCGCCGTCGCATCGACAGGTTGGTTCCGGATCTGCGTCCGGTAGGCTCCCAGGGCGTCGTAGTTCTCGAACGCGATCCCCCATGGGTCGATCCGGGAATGGCACGAGTAGCAGGCCGGTTTGTTCCGGTGATTGATGATCCGCTCTTTAAGCGTCATCTTCAGGATCTCCGGATCGGTCAAATCGACTTCCGGAACATTCGGCGGCGGCGGGGGAGGATCGTCGAGGATCCGTTTCAGCATCCAGACCCCCCGCTTGAGGGGATGCGAGTCGGTGCCGTCGGAGTTCATCGTCATGACCGCGGCACTCGTCAACAGGCCGCCACGATGTGTCTCCGGAGTGATCGGCACGCTGCGGAAATGCGGACCATACACGGCGGGAATGCCATAATGGGCCGCCAGGCGCTCATTGACGACGGCATAATCCGCATGCAGGAAATCCATCACGCTGCGGTTCCGCTTGAGGACTTCCTCAAAGCAGGCGACCGGCTCTGCGAGCATCGCTCCCCGCAACGGGTCGTCGGCCGCGAGGTGCGTGACACTGTTGATGCGGTCGAGCCCCAGCCATTGCTCGACGAAGTGCTGCGCGAACCGCCGGGACCGGGGATCGGCCAGCAGGCGCTTCACCTGGGCATCCAGGATGGCAGGCTCTCGCAGTTGTCCCCGCTCGGCGAGTTCCAGCAGTTCCTGATCGGGCAGGCTGCACCACAGGAACACCGCCAGCCGGCTCGCCAATTCCAGCTCGCTGATCCTGGCCGGGGCTTGGGGCTCTACGGTCGTCTCCCGTTGCGTCAGGTAGAGAAACTCGGCGGATGACAGCGCGGTCGCCAGAACCTCCACCATCGCCTCTTCGAACGTCGCGAATTGCGGCCGGTACCGGGCGAACAG
>JBKCTR010000366.1:0-3745 GCA_046318755.1 Planctomycetaceae bacterium | reverse complement strand
CCGCACCAGCATGCCGAGGGTGGAGACGCCACTGATTCCCCGGTTGGCGAGCGTGAGACCGGGAAACGCCTAGCGGTAGTCAGCGCCATAGCCCTGGGTGATGGAGTCTCCCAAGAACACCACTGCCCCCTGCTGGGCCTCGCGCTGCTTGACCCATTCCGACCGGCGGTTTTTCCACAGGTCGCGGAACCAGTCGTAGCGGCGGATGGGGCCCGCGCCGGGCAGTCCCTCGTCGGTCGCGGGAATCTCCAGGTTGGACTGGGCCCAGACCGTCGAGACGGGCGCAGCAGCAACGGCTGCAGTCAGCAGCAACAGGCCGGGGAGCAAGCGGAAGGGCATCGCAACATCCTGAGGGAAGAATCGGGAATTCGTGGCAGTCGAGTGTTAATGCACCCTGGGCCGCGGACACAAGGGGCCGCCACCCATTTTCCGATCCGGTTGGCGTTCCCGCACCGGTTTCCCAAGAGCCAACTCGGGTGGGTGGCTGTGTGCTCAGCCAAACAGCGGCAACGGCCGTCCATCCTCCAGCAGCCGGAAGGTGCGCCCCTCGCGATCCTGATAGGCGAAATCGGGGGGAATGCCCAACGCTTCAAACAGCGTGGCCGCCAGGTCGCCCGGACGGACAGGGTGTTCCGCGGGATACGCCGCCACCCGGTCCGACGTGCCATACACCTGCCCTCCCCGAATTCCCCCCCCGGCGAACAACGCCGGCATCAGGTGGATCCAGTGATCGCGCCCCGGCGGCCCCTTGCCCCCCGTACGGGGATCGCCCACCTTGGGGGTCCGCCCCATCTCTCCCGCCACGAAGACCACGGTCTCTTCCAGCAGCCCCCGGTCGTGCAGGTCGGCCAGCAGGGCCGAGAGTCCCGCGTCGAGCGCCGGCAGCAGCACGTTCTTCAACTGGCCGAAGTTGTCGGAATGGGTGTCCCAACTGAGCCCAGCCCCCACCCGGCGGCCTATCCAGTGCACCGCCACCGAGGGGACCCCGGCCTCGAGCAGCCGGCGGGCCAACAACAGGCTCTGCCCGTTGATGTCTTCGCCATACCGCAGCCGGTTCTCTTCGGGCTCGCGCGCCACATCAAACGCCCGCTTCACCACCGGCGAAGTCAACAATTCAAACGCCCGGCGTTCATGCACGCTCCAGGTCGCCAGACCCGGCGCCTCTTCTCCCGGCCCACCACCTCCCGGGGCGCGTGAGGCGTCTCCCAGGATTTCCGACTGCCGTTGCCATTGATCGAGAGTCGCCAGCAGGTGCCGACGGTGGTTGAGCCGCTCTCCGGGCAGATCCGCGGGCAAAACAAAATCGGGGGCGGCCAGGTCCCGCGGTTTCTCAATCGCCCCGCGCACCAGCAGCGGGGCGTGACGCGGTCCCAGCCGGCCGCTGAATTGCCCGGGATTGACATAGTTCGTCACCTCCCCCGACAGGGCGGGAAGCTGCACCACCCCCGGCAGATCGGCCGGATGCCCAATCGCCCGTGCGACAGCCGAATTCAGACAGGGAACATCATCTTCGCGGGGTTTGCGATTGATCCCCTCCACGAAGAATGAACGATCGGGACGATGCCCGGTCAGCACGTAATACGTGTCGGCATGGTGATCGCCGATGCTCTCTTCACTCATGGTGACCGAGCGGACCAGGGCGATGTGCTGGGCCAGGCGGGCCAGTTTCGGCAGATGCTCGGTCCACATGATGCCGGGGACCGACGTCTCGATGGGGTTGAACTCACCCCGGTATTCGATGGGGGCCTCGGGCTTCAGATCGAAGGTGTCGGATTGGGCTGGTCCGCCAAACAGGAAGAGCATCAGGCAGCGCTTGGCCCGGCCCACAGTCTGTGCGGCCCCCGCCGGCATGACACCCCACGGGGGACCAACGCCGCCGCATCCCAAGCCCAGACCGCCGATCCCGAGACCGCGCACAAACTGGCGGCGTGTTGGGGGAACAAACGGGTGCACTGGCGGTCTCCCTGTGAAAGGTCCCTCCCGGCCCCGCCGGGATCGAGTCAGCGTAGCCGCGACGATCCACCAAGAGCAAGTACCCGGCGAATGGCGGCGTATCCCGCCCCCTTTCGCTCGAGGGTCGACGAACGCCGGTTACGATTCGAAGAGGTGGATCTCTCTGCGCGACACCTGCTCTTCACTCGCCGCTCGCTGCTGCAAGAGGGCGTGCAGAAACCGGAAGCCTCCCTCCAACTCCGTGAATTCGCCGGCCTCTTGGGCCGCCGCGCACTCGCGCAGCACCCCGCCGAACCAGACTGCCGGCTCATAGCCCAGGGCAATCAGGTGTCGCCCCTGCAGCAGGGGGGCCTCGGGGCCCTCTGTTGCCCCCTCGGTGAGGCCCAGCGACCACTGCGCTTCCGCCCGGGCCACCCAGTCGGCCACGGCGGGAGTCAACCCCCGAGGCAATGGCGGCCGACCCGACAGATCGGCTTCGATCAGCCGGGCCAACTGCGGCAAGGTCGCTGGCTGGAGCCGCCGCAGCATGCGACGGATCCCGCGGGCCGACATCGCTGGCTGGGCATGCACCAGGTGCTCGCGCACCAGCGGCCGCAGGGGCTCGAGCAACTCCGGCGGAGCCTGCATGCGGGCCAACAGCCGTTCCGTCGGCTCGATTCCCGCCTCGGGGTGCCCCGAGGCGCGCCAGCGTCCCGTTTCGAACCGCGTGGTGGCCGGTTTGCCCAGGTCATGGCAGAGGGCGGCCAGCAGCAGTTCCAGTCTGGCCCTCAAGTCGAGCGAATCGCGTGTGGCAACCGCCGCCGCCGCGTCGCAGACCAGCAGCGTGTGGACCCAGACATCCCTCTCGGGATGCCATTCGGGATCCTGGGGAACCCCCACCAGGGCGTGCAGTTCGGGCCACTCATGCAGCGCGCCCGAGTCGTGCAGATTCCACAAGACGCGCGCCGGTTGTTCCGACTGGCTCCACGCCAGCCAAAACCTCCAGTGGTGGGAATCCTGACCCGCGGACATGACAAGTGGCCTTTATACGTCGGGAGAACTGTCGGGCGACGGGGATGCATTTCCCGGGATCGCCGGGAAGTCCGATGGACCGGCCTGCACCCCGTCACCACTTTCCGCCAGTTGCCGGTAGCGGTCCACCAGTTCGGAGATTTGCCGCAGGGTGTCGACCGCCGCGTCGGGACGCGCCACCACCCTGTCGAGCGAGCCGTAGTGCTCTTCGAGGCACTCCAGCAGCAGGCGGCGGACTGCTGACTCATTGGGCTGATCGGGAAGGACGGATTGCGAGGCGAGTGCTTCGAGCTGGCGTTCTTTCTCGGCGGCCCAGCGGCGGATCTCCTCCTCCGGGACCTCGCCCCGCCGAATCGCTTTCAGGTGCTCGCGGTCACGCCGCAGGTCCAGGTCGCCATGCCGGAGCAACTGTTCGCACTCATACAGCAGCCGCACGACGTGGTAGGCGTACTTCACGTCAAACCCGAACTGCTCGAGCAACTGCCGGCGTTTGCCCTCGGGGTTCTTGGTGCGCAGCTTGTGAAGCTGGCCGTAGGCGTACGACTTGAAGCGGGTCCAGACCCCCTTGTGCAGAAACAACTGCCGTCGTTCACGCACCAGGCTCCCCACCCGGGTCAGATGCAGCACGCAGTCCTGCGGGGTGAACAGCGAGTCGATCATGTTCGGATTGCATTCCAGGCACAGCGTGAAGTACCGGGGAATGCTGTAGATCGAAAAGTCGTACTCGCACCCCTTCCCACTGAGGGCATCGGGATCGCGCACATGGTGCACCTGGAAGTTG
>JBKCTR010000365.1:0-1118 GCA_046318755.1 Planctomycetaceae bacterium | reverse complement strand
CCAGCAGCAGAGTCGTAACTCATGGCACTCCGTCGCGCTCGTTCCGACTTACAACCTGGCCGCTCAACCTCAAGAAGTTTCAGGAGTCTCACATGGCGGGAACCCCCAAGGATTTTTTCGATCTGGCCAAGCAGATCGGTGCGGAGCACGTGGATTTGAAGTTCGTCGACATGCTCGGTACCTGGCAGCACTGCAGCTACCCGATCGACACCTGGGATGAAAAGACGTTCAGCGAGGGGGTGGGGTTTGACGGCTCCTCGATCCGGGGCTGGCAGGCGATCAACGCTTCCGACATGCTGGCGGTTCCCGATGCCACCACGGTCCGCATTGATCCGTTCTGGGCGAAGCCCACGCTCAGCGTGATCGCCAACATCGTCGATCCCATCACCAAGCAGGAATACACCCGCGATCCCCGCTACATCGCCCGCAAGGGGGTGGCTTACCTCAAGTCGCTGGGCATTGCCGACACGGTGTTCATCGGCCCCGAGCCGGAATTCTTCATGTTCGACGATGTCCGCTACAAGTCGGGCATGAACACCCAGTACTACGAAGTCGACTCGGCCGAAGGGGCGTGGAACACCGCCAAGAGCGATGGTCCCCTGCTGGGCTCAAAGCAGCCCAACCTGGCCTCGAAGATTGGCGTCAAGGGGGGTTACTTCCCCGTGGCTCCGCTCGACACCCTGGGAGACATCCGGGCCGAGATGGTCAGCGAGATGCGCAAGCTGGGCATCATCGTCGAAGCCCACCACCATGAAGTGGCGACCGCCGGTCAGTGCGAGATCGACATGAAGTTCATGGATCTGCTCACCATGGGTGACCAGATGATGTGGTACAAATACATCATCCGGAACGTCGCCCGGCGGCATGGCAAGACCGTCACCTTCATGCCCAAGCCCATTTTCGAAGACAATGGCTCGGGCATGCACACCCACTTCTCGCTGTGGAACAAGGGGCAGCCCCTGTTCGCCGGGAATGGTTATGCCGGGATGTCGGAAATGGCCCTCTACGCCATCGGCGGCGTGCTGAAGCACGCCCGGTCGATTCTGGCCTTCGCCGCCCCCACCACCAACTCGTACAAGCGGTTGGTCCCCGGGTACGAGGCTCCCGTGAATCTGGCG
>JBKCTR010000364.1:0-2365 GCA_046318755.1 Planctomycetaceae bacterium | reverse complement strand
CTGCCTGCAATCTGTCAGAAAGTCGCCGCGTCGTCGTGAGTGAGTCGAGTCGATTGCGTTATCCGTGGGGCACCCGGCTGCGCCTGCTGTTGCTGTTTCTGACTGCGTCGCTGCAGAGTTTCGAGTGGCAGGCGGTCGCGCTGCGTCACCTGGGACGTGAACAGGCCGCCGTGCAACTGGGCCTCGCCAGCGGGTTCGGCATCCTCGTGACGGTCCTCTCGCTGAGCGCCCTCACATTGCGGGGAACCCCCCTGGGAATCACCCCCATCCCCAGCCGGCTGCTGCTGCTCAACAGCCTGTTCAGTTGGGTGACCAGCGTCTATTGGGACGACTGGGCCTGGGCCCCCACCCTGATGCTGGTGATCTGCTCGCTGCAGAGCTCGCTGTTTCTGCTGTCGCACTCGGTCGAAATCGCCTCGACCCAACGCCAGAACCCGGCCGAGTATCCGGCGGTGCGGGCCTTCGGCAGCGTGGGCTATCTCGCGGCGGCCCTGCTGTCGCAGACCTTCACCGGGCGGTTGTTCCCAGGCGTAACCGTGCTGGGAATTCTGCTCTGGCTGACCCCGGGCCTCGTGCGCGACGTGGCCCCCTCGGCCACCGCCGCCCATCCCGGCCGGGTCTCGCTGCTGAAATTGCTCCCCCTGCTGCTGGCGGGCCTGCTGAGCACCGCCACGGCCCGGGGCTTCGACACCTACGGGGCGATTCTGCTGCGCGACAGCACGCAGCACGGCCTGTGGTGGCTGACCGTGCTGATTCTCTCGGAGATTGTCCTGCTGCACACCGTCTCGCCCCGCATGCGCGACCTGCGCTGGCTGCTGGCCCTGGGGCCGATTGTCTGGACCGTCACCTACCTGCTCTTCCAGCAGCAGTTGACCATGCCGGTGATCGCCCTGTCGATGACCCTCGTCGGCTTCAACTGCCCCGTGCAGGTCGCCCTGCAGACCATTACCGGGCGCACCTACCGCGCCTCGGCCAGTGTGCTGGCGACCGTCGCGGTGGCCGGGGCCCTGGGGGCCTTCCTCGCCAACCTCGCCTTCAAAGCGGGGGGCACTGCGGGATTCGGGGTCTTGCCGTTGGCCCTTGGCATCTCGGCCGGGGCCATTCCCCTCATGCTGCTCTGCATTAGCCGCATTCCCTCGCCGATCCCGACTCCCGCGGACTCTCCGCCGACAACGCCCACAGCGACTGCCGACTAAACCCGCGGCCGTGGGCCGGCTTCCGCCGTTCGAATCAACAGCACCGAGCCCAAGCATTTTCCGCAGAGATCCCCTTAGCGGGCTGGTGCGAAGGTCACGCGGACAAACCTTGGCTGATACACCTCGGCATCGGCAGTCACATCGGGCAGCATCTCGAACGAGTTGGTGGCATAACTGACCAGCAGTTCGTTCCGGGTCCCGGGGACAATCCGCGCTTTCGCCGCATAGCAGAAGATACGGGGATTGCGCTGTGGGTCGGGGCAGGTGTAGAGGGTCTGCGGTTCCGACCAGGGTCCCTCCAGGGTGCGGGCCGCCCGGATCTGGATGTTGGCATCCAGCGGCGGCGAATAGACGTAGACCCACACCTGCTGCTCGGGCAGCCAGGTCACCGATCCTTCGGTCCCCACGCCGACCGCGAGGGAACTCGCCTGGCGGGCGTCCTGCACCCATTCCCCCCGGCTGAAAAAACGCCAGCGGTCAAACTGCAGGAAATCGCCTGGCGCCACCCGCGCCACCACCAGTTCGCGCGGGTCGGTCGCCACCCCCCGGCGGGTCCCAAACGTGTAAATCCACTCTCCCTCGCGCAGCACTTCGAGTCCCCAGAGCGCTTCCGAGGTCTCGGTGAAGTGCCCGTGGGGGAAATCGACCTGGCGGTGTTTCCACTGGGCCGGCGGATCGAGCGGATTCTCGACCACCAGCACGCTCTGGTCGAGCAGTTTCCAGTCGAAGGCGGTGATGGTCCCCGGCGAGCTGAGCCGGGTGGTGAAGAGGTACAGCCGGCCGTCGATCACCAGCCCATCCCAGATCCAGAAATACCCCGGCTTTCCCAGCGGAGTCACAAACGATGTCGCCTGTCCCCGGGCGTCGCGGTGGAGCTGCAGCTCCAGTTGCATGTCGTTGCCGAACCCGCGCTGCCGGGCGAACGAATTGTTGACCATCGACACGTTCCAGCGCCGTCCCCCGCGCACCTCTCCCACCAGAGTGTCCCCAAACACCCAGAGCCACGACTCGTCGGGCAGGGGGATCGTGTAGATGGCGTCGGAGCCGATCCAGCCCACATCGCGCCGGAAGCGTTGCTCCAACGCGAGGTCGGGCTCGGCCTTGCGGAGGGTGGGGACCGGCGGTGGCTCGGCACTTCCCGCGAGCCGCACGAGACCACCCAGCAGACA
>JBKCTR010000363.1:0-6023 GCA_046318755.1 Planctomycetaceae bacterium | reverse complement strand
GGGCCGACTGGGTTTTCGAGGCGGGTTTCCGTACAACGGGGAGGAACTGGTCCGTCGGACGGACCGGGATCGGACCCTGGTGGGAACCGTTGAGAATCCGGAGGAGTGGCCCATGCGTGCTGTGCGGCTGGCGTTGCTGTGTCTGATTGGCTGGGGGGGCTTGGTCCCCCAGGTTCGGGGGGGGGATCTGTTCGAGGTGTATTACCCTCCGTCGAGCAAGCCGGGGGACCTGGTGCTGGGGGTGACCTACACCGTCTGGATTCCGGAGGGGCGGGAACCACTGCGGGGGGTGATTGTCCATCAGCATGGGTGTGGGACCGGGGCGTGCCGGGGGGGCGCGACGGCCGCCTATGACCTGCACTGGCAGGCGTTGGCACGGAAATGGAACTGTGCCCTGCTGGGGCCGTCGTACCATCAGCAGGATTCGGAGAATTGCCGGCTGTGGTGTGATCCGCGGAATGGTTCGGATGCGACGTTTCTGCGGGCGTTGACCGATCTGGCGCAGGCAAGCGGCCGGCCGGAATTGGCCGAGGTTCCGTGGTGTCTGTGGGGACATTCGGGGGGAGGCTTCTGGGCGAGCCTGATGCAGACACTGCATCCCGAGCGGATTGTGGCGATCTGGTTTCGGTCAGGGACAGCCATTGAGGCGTGGGAGAAAGGTGAGATTCCGCGTCCCGAGGTGCCTGAGGCCGCGTTCGGCATTCCCTGCATGGTGAATCCGGGGGTGAAGGAGCGGGACGATGCCCGCTTTCGGGGGGCGTGGACGGGGGCCGAGCGGATGTTCCAGTTCTACCGGTCGAAGAACGCACCGATGGGGATGATGCTGGATCCCAAGTCGGGCCATGAGTGTGGAGATTCGCGCTACGTGGCGATTCCGTTTTTTGATGCCTGCCTGTCGTTGCGGTTGCCTGCACCCGGAGCGGCCGACAAGTCGCTGCGCCCCGTCGACGTGTCGGCTGGTTGGCTGGCCCCCTATCTCTCGGGCACCGCCCGTCCGGCGGCCCACTACGAAGGGGAACGGCTGCAGGCGACGTGGCTGCCCAGCCCGGGCGTGGCCGAGATGTGGTCGCAATACGTGTCGCGGGGGGAGATTGCCGACCTCAGCCCCCCTCCGGAGCCCCGGGAGCTCTCGGCCGTGCGGACGGCTCGCGGAGTGCGGCTGACGTGGAAGGCCGAGGCCGACTTCGACACCGGCCTCGCGGGATTTGTGATTCTGCGGGATGGCCGTGAGATTGCACGGGTTCCGGAGAAGCCGGTCGGCCGGTTTGGCAAGGGGTTGTTCCAGAGCATGTCGTATCACGACACGCCCGAGAAGCCCCTGCCGCGGATGGAATACGTCGATGCAGGGGAGAACCCCTCAACCACGGCTCACTACGAGATTCAGGCGGTGAACTCGCTGGGGGTCAAATCGTCACCGGTGGCGATCGGCGGAGTGCGCAACGAGCCGGCCCGTTGAGGGGCGCGGGGTGATGCAGCCCGTCGGCTGGCCGCGCCATGGCAGGGGCGTGTGGCCAGCTGTGTGTGGACGGTGTGAACAGCGATGTGCGATCAACACAAACGGGGCCGCCCCCAGAAGGGAGCGGCCCCGTGTTGTGCGCGGCATATTTGTCGACCGTGGGGTGGCCGGTTCGGATTGACCCGATCACCCTGCAGCGGCTAACGCCGTTGGGCGGGGTGAGCCAGATTGAGCCAGGCCCCATCCTGCTGGCTGCTGGCGACGCACTGCTGAATGAAGTGCATGCCATCGACCCCATCGGCGATGTTGGGGTAGACGGTTTCGGTGAGGGAGAACGACTCACCGCTGGCCCGCTTGACCATGTCGTCGTAGGCTCCGCGATAGACGTTGGCAAAGGCCTCGAAGAAGGCTTCGGGGTGGCCCGAGGGGAGGCGGCAGGCGGCTTTCCCCATGTCGTTCATGAAGGAGGCGTTCGGGTCGCGGGTATACATCGCGTGCGGAGAGCCATTGCGACGGACGATCATCACATTGGGTTCTTCCTGCCGCCACGACAGGGCTCCCAGGGTTCCGTCGATCTCGATCGACAGGTCATTCTCGCGGCCGTGCGAGATCTGGCTGGCGGTAACGGTTCCCAGGCCGCCGTTCTGGAAACGGATGACGGCATGGCCGTAGTCGTCGAGGGCGCGGCCCGGTTCGAAGACCTTGAGGTTGGCCGAGACCTTGTCGGGCAGCAGGCCGGTCATGTAGCGGGCGAGGTTGTAGGCGTGGGTGGCGATGTCGCCAAAGCAGCCGGCGGCACCCGACTTGGTGGGGTCGGTGCGCCAGGAGGCCTGTTTCTGTCCCGATTCTTCGAGACGGCTGCGGAGCCAACCCTGGATATAGAACGCCCGCACCGCCTGGATGTCTCCCAGCTCGCCGTTGAGGATCATCTGCCGGGCCTGGCGGACGAGCGGATAGCCGGTGTAGTTGTGGGTGACGGCAAAGACCGCTCCCGACGACTTGGCGAGCTTGTGGAGTTCTTCGGCCTGGGCGAGGTCGAGAGTGAGGGGCTTGTCGCAGATGACGTTGAACCCGCCGGCCAGCGCGGCCTTGGCGATGGGGAAGTGGGTGTGATTGGGGGTGGCGACGGTGACGAAGTCGATCCGCTGGTCGGCCGGCAGGGCCTTCTCGGAGGCGATCATCTCATCGACCGAACCGTAGGCGCGGGCGACCGGCACGTCGTAATCGGGAGCGACCGACTTGGACTTGGCCGGGTCGGAGGTGCAGGCCCCCGCCACCGGGGGGGCGCGGGTGTCGAGCACGGCGGCGGTGACATGCACGCGACCAATAAACGCCCCCGGTCCACCTCCCACGAGGGCCATTCTCAATTTGCGGTTCAGCTTGCCATTGGTCGACATCGAAAGCGCTCTCCTGGAACGAAGGTCGGTGAAGCCCGCAGAATAGTGCTGCCTACGGTGTTTCTCAACCGACGGAGTCCCGCCTGCCGGGCCAGTCGTCACACGGAAAGAGCGGCTGCCCGAGCCCTGCCCATACGGCGTTCGGGTGGGGCTTTGGCCACGGCGATACGCCCGCTCTCTGGCCGGCGCGGGCTGCGGGCGGGTACCGCTGGCGGAGAGGGGGAAAGATTGACTTGGCTGCCGATTTGCGTCAAAGTTTTTTGATATGAACACTTCGCGCGTGCTGCAGGTTGGGTGCGTTCTGGTCGGACTGGTTTGCGGATTGGTCCGGGAGTCGGCGGTCTGTCTGGCAGTCGACCCCGATCGGTCCGAGCAGGAGCGATTCTTCGAGCAGAAGGTCCGCCCGATTCTGGTCGAGAAGTGCCTTGCCTGCCACGGGGCCGAGAAGCAGCAGGGGGGCCTGCGTCTGGATACCGCCGCGGCCTTCGCCAAGGGGGGAGATTCGGGCCGTCTGGTCGAGGCAGAGCAATTCGAGAAGAGTCTGCTGCTCGAGGTGCTGTCTTACCAGGGGGAGATCAAGATGCCCCCCACCGGCCCGTTGCCGGCCGAGCAGGTGGCCCTGTTGCGCGATTGGGTGCGGCAGGGGGCGATCTTTCCGGCCGGACCGGCCGCCACGTTGGCCACGCCGGGCTCTGCCGAGGGGATTGCCGCGCTGCGGGAGAGCCACTGGGCGTTTCGGCCGCTGCGGGCTCCCGCAATTCCACCGTCGACCTGGCCCGACTGGGAACGGGGGGCGATCGATCGGCATGTCTCCCAGCGTCTGAAGCAGGCGGGGCTGACTCCGTCGGAGAGGGCGGACCGAGCCCAGTTGTACCGTCGGCTGTCGTTTGATCTGCTGGGGCTCCCCCCGAGCATGGCCGACGTCAACGCGTTCGTTTCCGACCCGGCCCCCGATGCGTGGGAGAAGGCTGTGGATCGGATGTTGGCGTCTCCCCACTATGGCGAGCGCTGGGGGCGGCTCTGGTTGGATGTGGCCCGTTACGCCGACACGAAGGGATACGTCTTCACCGAAGAGCGGCGATATCCCTTCTCTTACACGTATCGCGACTATGTGATTCGCGCCTTCAACCGCGATCTGCCCTACGACCGCTTTTTGCAGGAACAGATCGCCGCCGATCAGCTGGATGTGCAAGAGGATCGAACGGCGCTGGCGGCCCTGGGATTCCTGACTCTGGGGCGTCGGTTCGGGAACAATCAAAACGACATCATCGATGACCGGATTGACGTGGTGACCCGCGGATTGATGGGGCTGGCGGTCGGCTGCGCCCGCTGCCACGATCACAAGTACGACCCCATTCCGACCGCCGACTACTACAGCCTGCATGGGGTCTTCGCGAGCAGTGTTGAGCCGGGAGAGCTGCCGCTGATCGGCAATCCCGAAGCCGGGGCGGCTTATGATGCCTATGTGGCCGAGTTGAACAAGCGGGAACAGGTCGTCAACGAATTTCTGACCGTCAAGCGGGCCGAGCTGCTCGATCAATTGCGGGGGCAGACCCTCGATTACCTGGTGGCAGTGGCCCGGAAGGAGAGTTCCCCCATTCCCGAGCGGATTCGCCTGCTGCTGGATCCCAAAGATCTGCGGGGCGAGCTGATTACCCGCTGGCGGAACTATCTGATGGCCACCAAGACGGCTCATCATCCGGTGTTCGCCCCGTGGAACCAGTTGGCCGAGCTGCCCGAGGCGGAATTCGCGGCGCGGGCAGCGGCGTATTTGGCCACGCTGCAGGCCGAGCCGGCGGCCGATGCCCCGAAGATCAATCCCCTGGTCCGCAAGAAGCTGGCGGCGTTGGAGCCGAAATCGCTGGTGGATGTGGCGGGGGCGTATGGGGAACTGCTGCTGGAGGTCCAGCGGCAATGGGTGGAGTCTCAGAAGCCGGTGGCGGTGGCCGAAGGACAGCCTGTGCCCGAGCGGCCGAAGTCGCTGCCCGATGGGGATGCCGAGGAATTGCGGCAGGTGCTGTACTCGGACCAGGGACCCTGGGGGGTGCCTCCCGAGGAACTGCGGCGGCTGTTCGACCGGGCCGCCCGCAACATGTTGACGGAACTGCGGCGCAAGGTGGACGAGTGGAAGGTGACGGCGGTGGCGGCACCGCCGCGGGCGATGGTGTTGAACGACGCGCCGCAACCGGTGGCCGCGCGGATTCTGATCCGGGGCAATCCGGGGCGGCCGGGAGAGGAAGTTCCCCGCCGGTTTCTGCAGGCGCTTCCCGAGGCGGGAGGGGTGTTTCAGCAGGGCAGCGGGCGTCTGGAATTGGCCCGCGCGGTCACCAGTTCCACCAACCCCCTCACCCCCCGAGTGCTGGTCAATCGCGTCTGGATGCATCACTTTGGCGTGGGGTTGGTGCGGACTCCGGGAGATTTTGGCGTTCGCGGAACTCCCCCCACGCATCCGGAGTTGCTCGATGATCTCGCGTCGCGGTTTGTGGCGCAGGGCTGGTCTTTGAAGGAACTGCACCGGGAGATTTTGTGTTCGGCGACGTATCAACAGTCGAGTGCCGACCGGCCGGAGGGGGTGGCGGTTGATCCCGAGAATCAATGGCTGTGGAAAATGAACCGTCGCCGTCTCGATTTTGAGGGGCTGCGCGACAGCCTGCTGGCGGTGGCGGGGGCTCTTGATCCCGAGATCGGGGGGCGGGGTGTGGATGTGTTCAAGCCCCCCTATAGCGCCCGGCGTACGGTCTATGCCTTCATCGATCGCCAAGATCTGCCGGGAACATTTCGCACGTTCGATTTCGCAAGCCCAGACGTCAGCACCCCGCAGCGTCCGCAGACCCTGGTGCCGCAACAGGCCTTGTATGGTTTGAATTCGCCATTTGTGATTGAACTGGCGGTGCGGGCCGCCCGACGGGCCCAAGCCACGGCGGCGGCGACGCATGCGGGGGATGACACGGTTGGCCGGTTGATTGCCGAGGTGCAGTCGCTGTACCAGGGATTGCTGTCCCGGCCGGCGACCCCCGGCGAGGTGAGCCTGGCGCTGCGGTTCTTGACCGAACAGGCCGTGGCGGAGCCCGAGGCGCAGCGGAGTGGGCTGTCTCCGTTATCGCAACTGGCCCAGGCGCTGATGCTGTCGAACGAGTTTGTGTTCGTCGATTGACGGTTGCGTTCCGATT
>JBKCTR010000362.1:0-8138 GCA_046318755.1 Planctomycetaceae bacterium | reverse complement strand
GAGTATTGCCTGAGGCGGTTGGGGTCGGGGGGGCGGGAGGTGAGGTCGAAGGAACAGCGCCGGCGTCGTTGGTGGCGACGAGCAGCTGTTGGTGTTCGCCCTGGGACGCCTCCAGGAACTCCAGAGAACGGTGCACTTCTTCTGCCGAGGGGGACCGCCCGAACGTCAGGCGGTAGGCCCAGTGGATCCGCCGGGCATCGTCGAGATCGGCACGCTCCAGCAACCGGTTGGCCAATTCCCGGGCTCTGTTCCAGATGAACAGATCGTTCAGCAGGTACAGCGCCTGCGGAGCAACGGTGGTGGTTTCACGCTGGCCGGTGACCAGTCCCTGTTCGGCGAAATCGAAGACCGCGAGCGATTCGGGGGCCAGCCCGCGGAGCAGCGGGAGGAACAGACTGCGGTGACGGCTGGCCTGCGCCCCGTCAAGCAGACGGCGTGCTTCGGGACCGTTGTTGCGCAGTTCGATCACCCGCAGTGCGGCCGCGGGCGATCCTTGCGGACGGGTCCGATCGAGCGTCCCGGCGCTGGCCAGCATGGCGTCCCGGATTTCTTCGGCGTCCAGCCGCCTGGGGTTGTGTCGCCACACCAGTCGGTTGGCGGGATCGCTGGCGAGATTCGCCGGGATCGAGTCTGCCGCCAGTTGATAGCTGCGGCTGAGGACCAGGGTACGGATCAGACGGCGCAGCGAGGATCCGCCGCGGACGAATCGGAGGGCCAGGTGATCGAGCAATTCCGGATGGGACGGAGTCTCGCCGGTGACGCCGAAGTTGTCGACGCTGGCCACAATGCCTGTGCCGAAAAGGTGCTTCCAGACGCGGTTGACCAGGACCCGCTGGGTGAGGGGGTTGTCGGGGCTGGAGAGCCATTGCGCCAGTTCCAGCCGGCCGGATTGACGGGGGTTGATGGCCGTGGGGGCGGGTACGGAGAGCAGGCTGAGAAATCCCCGGGGTACGACCGGCCCGAGTTTTTCAGCTTCGCCGCGAATGCGGATCTCGGTGTCAGCGACCGCCTGCGAATCCCGCACCCCCAGGGCGATCGGGCCATTGACCGCGGGGTCGGTCAGTTGCAGCAGGGCCTGTTGAGCCTGATTCATCTTTTGTCGCGCCGCGGCACGTTTGGGGCGTCCGTCGGGGAGTTTCTCATCGCCTTCGGGATTGCGCTGCAGACGCCGGAATTCGGCTTGAGCCTGGGTGAAGACGCGGCGGGCCTCGGCGATCTGGGTCGGCTCAGCGGGAGGCTGCAAATCCGCCGCCAACGAGATGAGCAGTTCGGTGTCGTAGTAATCGAGGCCGCCCCCTCCCATCTTGTTTCGCAGACCGGCGCACAGGTCGGTGCTGCGGAAGATTCCCGCCAGGGCGTAGTATTCGGAGGTGGGAACCGGATCAAACTTGTGGTCGTGGCACCGGGCGCAGCTGACGGTCAATCCCAGAATCGAGCGCGTCACGGTATCGATCTGTTCGTCGACGTTGTCCATCAGGTAGCGGACCTTGAACCGCTGATTGACGTCTTTTACACCGAGGGCGAGGAATCCGGTCGCCACCAATTGTTCGGCTTTCTCACGCACTGACCGGGCCGGGAGCAGATCGCCTGCGATCTGTTCCTGCAGGAATTGCGGGTAGGGCTTGTCGGTCTGAATGGCCTGGATCACATAGTCTCGATAGCGCCACGCATGCGGGAAGGGAAGGTTGCGCGCCGAGCCGGTGGATTCGGCAAAACGGGCGAGGTCGAGCCAGTGCCGCGCCCAGCGTTCGGCATGGGCGGGCGACGCCAACAGGCGGTCGACAACCCGTTCGAAAGCTCCGGGAGCCTCATCTTCGACGAACGAGTCGATCTCCTCGGGAGTGGGGGGCAGCCCGGTCAGGTCGAAGGTGACCCGTCGCAGCAAGGCGTGGCGCCGGGCGTCACCGGCCGGGGTGAGCCCCGCCTGTTCGAGACGTGCGAGCACGAATCGGTCGAGATCGTCGCGGGGCCAGTCCGAATTCCGGACGGTGGGCGGCGGGGTCTCGCGGAGTGGTTGCCACGCCCAGTGCTCGCGGCGCAGCCGGTCATATTCTTCCGTGCGTTGACCAACCGTTGTGGGAAGTTCGGCCTTGGGCCACGCCGCTCCTTCGGCGACCCAGCGTTCGAGGACCGCGACTTCCTCCGGGGTCAATTGCGTCTTGGGGGGCATCTTCAGGTCGTCCTGGTACCGCACTGCGCGGATCAGCAGCGACTTGTCGGGCTCGCCCGGAACAACGGCCGGCCCTCGATTGCCTCCCACAACCAATCCCTGTCGATCATCGACGCGCAGCCCCGCTTGGCTGTTGGTATCGGCTGAATGGCAGTTGTAGCAGTGATTCGACAACAGCGGGCGGACCTGTTTCTCGAAGAATTCGAGGCGTGCCGAGTCATCGGAGACCGAGACCTGTGCGCAACTGGTCGCGGGCCACCGCCAACCCAACAGGAGCAGCACGCAGAACAGGGGCAGGCCTCCGCGGAGCCGGCGGACCGACCGGGACAGTGCGATCCGGACCGGCGATTCCGGGGGAGACGGATGAATTTCGATGGGGAACGGTGGAGAGCGAAGCATCGGGGTCACCTCAGCGGAAAAATTGGGGGGAGCCAAAGCCGATCGCGTGCGCCGCCCAATGCCGATACGAGCGATGCAAAGCGGCATGGGCCGGTGCAACCGGCGGGGAAGGCCCTTAGTGCGGCGGTGCGGGGGCCGGGGATTGGCGTTGAGCGATCTGGCCGGCCGAGGAAGTCAACTGGAACTCGACCGACTGGGATTGGCCCGAGATCTCCTGCAGCATCTGGGGTGTCTGTTCGGAGAGATCGTTGTAGATGGTGGGAACGCGTTCCGGGGTATCGGGATGCCACTGACCGTCGTCAAAGCCGGGTTCCCAGGTCCGGATTCGCACCCGGTATTTCCCCGCGGGAATGCCGGTGTGGTTGTGATCAACGACAAGCTGGAATCGGCCGCTGCCATCGGTGTAACCGGTCGCGGGGCGTCCCTGTTCCAGGGGTTCGAAGATGACGGTCGCGGCGGGCAGGGGTTGCCCATCGAGCGCCACGATTCCCGTGACGTAGGTATCGGAGGTGCGGGAGCCGCAACCCAGGAGGGGGAGCGAGACGAGGGGCAGCAGCCAGTGACGGAAGGAATGAATGGCGCGCATGGGGAGTATCCTTGAGATGCGGAAATGATCAGTCCAGAGAACCGGGGCGTCCACGGAGAAGGTGTCTGTCCGTGGACGGGAGGAATCCGGGGGGCAACCGTACGGGCGACAGCGTGCGGCTACGCTGTCGCTCCGTAACGGTTGCCCCCGTGGGGCACTAGAATTCGCCGGTGGGTTGACCGTCATCGCGGATGGCGAGGCGGTTGTAGAGCCCCAATCCAGTCCAGACCCGGCCGCAGACATCGCCGTCGGCGTAACTGATGTTTTCGCCGATGAACCGGACACTGCCGTCGGCGAACAGGAAATGGGATCCGCCAACGTGGTCGCTGTTGAGACCCTGCGAGCAGCGCACCCTGCGGAGCGCGGGAGTGCCGTCGGGGGCGTTCAGCGGGACCGGTGCCAGCGACGAGCCTGAGCCGCAGGTGGTGGCGTCCCCCGCCCGGGCCATGGTGTAGTACTGGCCCCACATGCCAGTACCCGGAGGATTGCGATTACCCACCCAACTGGCGGCGTTGCACTTCCACCGCCGCTCACCGACCATGAAGGTGTTGCTGGTGCCGTCGGTGACATCCTGAAGGCGGATCTGCGAATTGTTGCCGAACATGCCCTCTTCGACGCGGTCACCGGTGCTCAGCCACCAGTTCCAGGCGCGGGCATTGCGGTTCCCGTGAATGCCGACATAGTTGGATGTAGCCGTGTATTCGGTGGGGAAGTTGCCCCAGGCGAAGTGGCGATCGTCGGGAGTCCCTTGGAGCGTATCCTTGCTGTTTCCATCGGAGGGGCAGCGGTAGACCGTGAGCTTGGTGGTGCGCAGCGGTTTGAGCTGGGAGTAGGTGGTGTTGTACTCACTCAATCGGACCTGATTCACCCGCAGTTCGTTGAACAAATTCGCCTGGTCGAGTTGAGGCAGAATGAACGCGGGCCAGCCCCATTGAGGGCCCGGGTCGACAAACTGGACCGTGGCCCCCCAGTTGGCGGAGTAATCCATATTTCCTGGTGGAAACTGATTGTGGACGTCGTGGTAGTTATGGAGTGCGAGGCCGATCTGCTTCAGGTTGTTGCGGCAACTGGTCCGGCGCGCGGCTTCGCGAGCCTGCTGCACGGCGGGGAGCAGCAGGGCGACGAGGATGCCGATGATGGCGATGACCACCAGCAGCTCGATGAGTGTGAAGGCGTGGCGGCGTGTAAGCCGCCGGTTGGACGAGTGACGTGACAGTGACATGACGGAAGACTCCTTCAAAAAGCGGTTGAGATGAGCGCAGTGGTGGCGTGGACCTGAGGGCGGTCTGGAGACGCGAACCCAGGCGGAAAAGCAGGGAACCTGGCGATCAGACGGACCGGGGAGCAGCGCTCGCCGGGATCCGACGTGGGACAGGCTGCGTCAGCAATACGGACCGTCAGCCGAGACCATTGGGTCAAAGGCCTGGCCGGTGGCGCAGCGCGCGCTCCACCCTGTCAGGTTGGGTTTGGGAGCTGAGTCGACCGCTGTCCCACTCAAGGGGGACAGTCAGTTTCGGGTCGACCCGGAGTGCGTGAACAATGCCGTCAACAACAAGGACCGCAAACCGGGAGGGGACAACAGCAGCGATGTCCCCTCACAGGCGTGTCGTGGTGAGGCCGGCGGCAATCATCGAAACAGGTCGCTTGCATGCGATCACATCCTGAACATCGGAAATTCGCACGCGTCCCTCCGGTGGAACCGGTCAGCAACGCATTTTGGGATCGGGAATCGTGTGCCGCACTTAATTCCCACTGATTTGGTAGGATATTGATCGGGCGGGGGGGCGTCAAGAGATGAGTCGAAGTGTTTTGGTTTTTTTCCGATTTTCTGACCTTCGATGGGTGGACACCAGGAACTCGGTTGTGCAGACCGCAACCAGCGGGGCGAAGGAAATTTCCATCCAGCCCCGACTGCTGTTGCTCTCCCGCTCTTCGCACGCTGGCAAGCCATCGGGAATCCACGGCGACGAATCGCATGCGGAATCCCGCCCCACCTGGAGTCCGGCTGTCACACCGTCTTGGTCTGCGGCCAGCACGACGTTGTCCGGACGCCCGAACACAACCATCGCGAACGTCTGAACGTCATCCTCCGCTCCACGTTCTCCCGTTCCCCTCTCTGTCTCAAACCTCTTGGCTCGCCCACCCAGAGCGGGGAGCCGTACAGAGTTGATCAGGAACGACCGGTCGCACGCTGGCGCTGGGGAATTGCGGGAAAGCGCATTCTCCGATCAGCGTCGTTCGGGCCGCATGGGAAGACAGCGGAAACGCCGTAGTCCAGGTGCGGGCCCGCTGATGTGGAACAAGCTTTCAACCGGTGTTGTGAAAACTTGTCCAGGCGGACTCCGCTGTGTTGTGCTGAATGCCGGGGGCTATCGCCCAGTCAGTTCGCGCACAGCCGCGGCCAGTCTGTCGACCTCGTCCCGGGTGTTGTAGATCGAGAAGGAGGGTCGCACAGTGGCGGTCAATCCGAACCGACGCAGCGAAGGTTGTGCGCAGTGATGCCCGGCCCGTACGGCAATCCCCCGCTGATCGAGGAACCGGCCGACATCCTCGGGGCGCCGCCCAGCCATCAGGAACGACAGGACCCCCACCTTCTCGCGCGCGGTGCCAATCAGCCGGACCCCCGGGATCCGCTGCAACTGATGGGTCGCATATTCCAGCAGATCGTGCTCGTGCCGGGCGATCAGCGGCAGCCCCAGCCGCGTCACATAGTCGAGCGCCACCCCCAGCCCGACCGCGTCGGCCACGTTGGGAGTGCCCGCTTCGAAGCGGGCGGGGGGATCGGCAAAGGTCGTCTCTTCAAACGACACCTCGCGGATCATGTTCCCGCCCCCCTGCCAGGGGGGCAATTCGGCCCACAACTCGCGGCGGGCGTACACCGCGCCGATGCCGGTGGGGCCGAACACCTTGTGCCCGGAGAAGACGAAGAAGTCGAACTGATCGCGGCGGACATCGACGGGAAGGTGAGCGATCGTCTGGGCACCGTCAATCAGCACGCGGGCCCCATGCCGGTGAGCCAAGGCGGTCATTTCGGCGATCGGCAGCACGGTCCCCAAGCTGTTGGAGGCATGCGTCAATCCTACCAGACGCGTGCGGGGTCCCAGCAGGCGTTCGTATTCCCCCAGCAGAATCTCCCCCCGGTCATTCACGGGAATTGACCGGATGTGGGCTCCGGTCTGCCGGGCGACCATCTGCCAGGGCACAATGTTCGCATGATGTTCCAGGACCGACAGCAGAATCTCATCCCCCGGACGCAGGAACCGGTGGCCGAAGGTTTGCGCGACCAGGTTGATGCCTTCGGTGGTTCCCCGGACGAAGACAATCTCCTCGGCCGATTCCGCCCCCACGAACCGCCGCACCGTCTCGCGGGCCCGCTCGTACGCCTCGGTCGCTTTGGCGGCCAGGGTGTGTGCCGCCCGGTGAATGTTGGAATTCTCGGTCTCATAAAAATGGCGGAGCGCGTCGATCACAACCTGCGGCTTTTGCGTGGTGGCGGCGTTGTCGAGCCACGCCAGCGGCTGGCCGTGCACCCGCTGCTGCAAAATCGGGAAGTCGCGCCGCACGGCAGCGACATCGAGACTTCCGCTGGAGGCCAGGCGAGACAGCTCCCCCGACAGCGATTCGAAGGGATGGGGCCCTGGCAGGCCGACAACACCGGCGGGACGTGTCTCGCAGCCGGTCAGTCGCATGCGCTGCACGAACGCGGTCAACCCCTCGTACCGGGGCTGCTGGTCAGCGGGGCCTGGGCTGACCCCGACCGCGGCCCGCTCCACGACTGTTCGATCAACCTGTGCTGGACTTGCCCCCGGAGTGGCGAATGCCTGGGGGCCAGTCGCCAATTGAGCCGCGGGCGTAGAAATCGCGGCCAACGTCTCAGGACCGGGCAAACGGATCTCACCGGGGGACACCGGGTGACGCATCTCCTCGGGCACCTCCGGGGGAATGCTCGGAAATGCGGGTAATTGAACCGGGGACAACCCGCCGGGAATAGCCCCAAACATTCCGGGAGACATCACAGCGGGAAGAGGGGGAGTGATTCCCGTCGGGATCCCGGCGGGACTGGGGCCGCGGGACGAAGCGGTCCGGGCTTCCGAGAGAACGTGGGGCAACGAGGGAACCGCCCCGGCGGCCGGCAACTGCGGTTGGCCCACGAAGGGATTCCCCATGGTGCTCCTCGCCGGCAGGTGTATGGCCGGGCTTCCCGCCTGGGCCAGGTGGGCGACGAAGGGGTGAGACGCCGTTGGGAGATCGCCCACGCCGGGAAACGGCTGTCCGACCCCCGCTGCCTGCTGGGCGTCGGCCAGCAGGCGGCGGGTGATCTCCGACACCTGTGCGGAGGTTGGCTCGACCGCCTCGGGGACAAAATCGGAAAATGGCATTACTTCACCTTGGACCGGCGGTTTTCGTAGTCGTGGTAATAGCCGACCTCGACGTTTTCGAGGACGCCAAGGGCGTCGTCGGTGAGGACGGCACAGCTGAAGTACGAGGTGAGCAGGTACGAGGCGACACCCAGGCTGTCGACCCCCATCAGGCGGGCCGAGAGGCTGGGCATGATCTCGCCGGGGATGCCGGTCTGATGCAGGCCGACCACTCCCTGATCGGCCTCACCCACCCGCAGCAGCAGAATGCTGGTGGTGCCGGTCCAGCGATTGTGCTCGGGGCGTCCCTGAACTTCGAGTTTGTCGCAGGGGATGAGGGGGACGCCGCGCCAGTTGATGACGGGGGTTCCATGCAGCAGGGTGGTGACGGGGGGGACGCCGCGCCAGGTGCATTCGCGTTCGAAGGCGGCGATGGCCCGGGGATGAGCGAGAAAGAAGGCGGGCTGTTTCCAGACGAGGGCCAGCAGTTCGTCGAGGTCGTCGGGAGTGGGGGCCCCGTAGCGGGTGCTGACGCGCATCGAGGCGTCGGCCGAATGCAGCAGACCGAAGCGGGGGCTGTTGATGAGTTCCCACTCCTGGCGTTCCTTGATGCCCTCGATGGTGA
>JBKCTR010000361.1:0-6314 GCA_046318755.1 Planctomycetaceae bacterium | reverse complement strand
GCGGCGAAGCGGCATCAGATCCCTTCTGGTTGGATCCTGGGGCGGCCATGATGGTTTCACAATCCCTTTCCAGTCGCGCCGCGGCAGGCCCCTCCGGGTCCAGCCGTCTGAATGGGGCGGTACGACCGCCAACTGCTCCTCAAAGCGTCTCCTCCCGCGGGTTGCCGGGAGCGCCTCGGTGGCGTCCGCCTGCGACCTCAACAAGATCACCCTCTCTATCGGATCACCGCGGGGGAACAGCAGCGGTCGAATTCCGCGGTCTTTGGGAGTTTCACGGCAACCGGGTCCAACCGGCCAAATGGGGCAAGCTGTGCTGACATTCGAAACCGGGCGAGCGTGGTCAAGTTTGCGGGTCAGGTCTTGCCATTTCATTCCGCCCTTCGAAGACTGGGGGTTGGCGGGGCTGGGGCACACTCATTCCCCAGAAGATTCACGAGCGTCCACCTGCGGAGTTGCGGAGTCACCCGACAATGACTACCAATCTGAAAGACGTCTCCCTCGGTCCTGAGTCCGCACTCCAGCACTTCCGACATACCTGAATGTTTGAGCAATACGCCACCCTGGCCTTTGTCGCCGGTCTGCTGCTGATCGCGATCGCGGTCATCTGGCTGATCGCCCGGGCGTTTCGCCAACGCCCCCTGTTGGGCCTCGGCAGCATTCTCTTTCCCCCGGCGCTCATTCCATTCGCCATCCGGAACCGTCAAGCGTTGAAAGTTCCGCTGCGGCTGTTGCTGCTGGGGGCCGTGCTGGCTGGCGGGGCTCTGGCGGCGGGACGCATGGTCGGGAGATTTCCCCCATTGGGAGAACGGGAGAAGCTGGTTGACGGCGAACGGCACCTCACCCTCACCGGGTGGGACCGCAAAGACTACGCGCTGCTGCGCGAGAAAACGGACACCACCGTGCTGCAGATGGCCAACCTCGACGTGACGGACGAAACGGTCGAATTGCTGCAGGAGTTCAAGAAACTGCGCGAACTCGATCTGAATGGTTCCCAACTGACCGACGCCGGTCTGGCCAAGGTCGCCGCCCTGCCCGCTCTCGAGATCCTGCGCATTCGCGCCACCCGCGTGAGTGACGAAGGCTTTCAACGATACCTGTTCCCCAAATCCACCCTGCATCAGCTCGACGCCCGGGAAACCGCCATCTCCGCCAAGACCCTGCGGGAGTGGAAGAACCAGGACACCGAACGCAGGAAGTACCTCAAGTAAACTCGCTGGACTCCGCCCCTGGCTGGGCGGCTGTGCCGGCCTTTCCCGCACTTTCCCATTCTGTTGGGTGACCGATGCCTGCTGCATTGAATGAAGACTCGCCTGGTTCGCAGGAAAATGCCCGGATTCTCGCCCTGGCGGCCGACCTCGCGTACGAGCCGCAGGAGACGGGTGGTTCCAAATTCCAGAACCAACTGGGCATGCAGGCCCGGCTGATCAGCGTGGGGAACACCCAGGCGTGGGTCGCCAGCGACAAGCACAACATCATCGTCGCGTTTCGCGGAACCGAGGCGCCCAACAGCCTCGAAGGGTTGAAGGACTGGCTGCTGACCGATGCACTCAGTCTGTTGATTGTGCCCGAGGGACGGCTGGGGACCGATCTCGCCGCCGCCGGGGTGGGGGCCCGCTTCCACCAAGGCTTCGTCAACGCGATCGCCGATATCTGGGAACCGACGCGTCAGGCGGTGGAAGAAGAGCTGCGGGCGGCCGATCGTCCGCTCTGGATCACCGGCCACAGCCTGGGGGGAGCCCTCGCGTTGCTGGCGGGCTGGCTGCTCACCCGCAAGATGATCCCCATCTGCGAGATCATCACGTTCGGTGCCCCGATGATCGGTAACCAGGCGGCGGTCGATGCCTTCGATCGCGAGTTCGCCGGGAAAATCTTCCGCTACGTCAACGCCCCCGATCCGGTCCCCCGGCTGCCGATGTACAGCCTGATGACCAACGAGTTCGTTCATTGCCAGAAGGAATGCCGGCTGGCCGACGCGTCTGACGATGCTCTCGCTGGGTTGCTGCAGTCGCTGGGGAAAAAAACTGTCGACAAGCTGCTGAGCGCCACCTTCGCCGATGAAATCTGGAATGCCGCGAAAGGTTCCGTCGCTTCGCACGGCATGGAGAATTACCGCCGGCTGTTGGGCTGACCGCACTTTCCTTACCCCTGCAAAGCGTCTCGATTGTGACCAACTCGCCACCTCCCCTGCCCCATCCCGATTGGCGCGGCCAATTCCCGGTTCGCCCGGGGGTGACCTTTCTCAACCACGGGTCCTTTGGCCCCTCGCCGAACGTGGTCCTGGAGGCCCGGCAGGAGTGGTCGCATCGGCTCGAAAGCGAGCCGATGGATTTCTTCCTGCGGCAGATGGAAGACCAGCTCGACACGGCCCGCGGCATTCTGGGCCGGTTCGTGGGGACCGCCGGGCGTCACCTCGCTTTTGTCGACAACGCCACCTTCGCGATGAATGTAGTGGCGCAGGGCTTTCCCCTGGAACGGGGAGACCAGGTGCTGGCCAACAATCACGAGTACGGGGCCGTGCTGCGCATCTGGCGGCAGCGGTGCCAACAGACGGGTGCGCAACTGGTTGTCTCTGCGCTTCCTTCCCGTCTGACAACGGCCGATGAGGTGGTGGCGGCGCTGTTCGCACAAGCCACCGAGAAGACCCGGCTGATCATCGTCAGCCACATCACCTCGCCCACCGCGTTGGTGCTGCCGATCGACGCGATCTGCCAGGAGGCCCGTAAACGGGGGATCGCGATCTGTGTCGATGGTCCCCACGCTCCGGCCGCCGTGCCGGTGGCCATCGACCGGCTGGGTTGCGACTTCTACTGCGCCAGCCTGCACAAGTGGCTGGCGGCTCCATTTGGTTCGGGCTTCCTGTATGTGCATCCCCGCTGGCAACAACGGATGGAACCGACCATCGTCAGTTGGGGCAACAGTCTCTCGGGGCGTCCGTCCTCCTGGCTGGATCCCTTCAACTGGCTGGGAACGCGCGATCCTGCGCCATTCCTGGCGGTTCCCACCGCCATCGACTACCTGCAATCGCTGCAGGCCCCTTCGAGTCCGGACTGGACCGGCCCCGCCCAGGGATTGCCGGTGTTTCAGCATTACTCGCATCAACTGGTGCGGTATGCCCGGCGCCGGGTTGGGGAATTGACGGGGTTGGAACCGATCATCCCCGATGACCCGGCGTGGTACTCGACCATGATTGGGCTTCCCCTGCCCGACTGTGTGCCCGAACCCGACGCTCCCCACGCCCATCAAATGCAGCACGAACTGTGGCGGCGGTTCGCCATCGAAGTGCCGATTGTGAACTGGCAGGGGCGACGGTACGTGCGGGTCTCGGCCCATCTGTACAATGACCAGTCCGACATCGATCGCCTGGTCGATGCCCTCGATCACCTGCTGCGGGAGCTCTCGGCCTCCCGCTGACGGGCCCTGTGCTTCGTGCTTTGCGCCCCTTGCGGCCTATCGCGTCCCCTGGGGGCCCTCTTCCCGTTTTCTCCCCACCTCCATGCCCAAACTGCTGTTTGTGACCGGTCGGCTGGCCGAGGATTCGCTGCGGCGATTGCTCACCAGCCTGGGTCCCCGGTTGGGGTGCGACACCGAGGTGGCGGTGCTGGGGATCAGCGTGGCCGCGTTGATGCATGTCGACTGGGTGTCGCGCAAGCTGACAGTTCCCGCCGATGTCGACCGGGTGATACTGCCGGGCTGGTGCCAGGGAGATTTGGAGAAGCTGCGGTCCCAGTATGGGGTTCCCTTTGAGCGCGGCCCCAAAGAGCTGCACGATCTGCCCGAGCATTTCGGGCGTGGGGCACGCGCCCCGGTCGATCTGTCTCAGGCCGACATCGAGATTCTGGCCGAGATCAATCATGCCCCGCGGATGACCGACACCCAGCTCATCGCGCTGGCGACGCATTACCGCGATGCGGGGGCCGACGTGATTGATCTGGGGTGCATTCCCGCCGAGAGCTGGGCCCGGTCGGGAGAAGTGACGGCCCTGCTGCGAAGCGAGGGGTTCCGGGTCTCGATCGACAGTTACGAACGGGGGGAGGTCGAGCGGGCGGTGGAGGCGGGGGCCGAGTTGGTCCTCAGCGTGAACCAGACCAATCTCGACTGGGCGCGTCATTTGCCAGCGGTGTTGATCGCCGTTCCCGACGAACCGCGTGACTGGAACTCACTCGAGCGGACCGTGGCTGCGTTGCAGGAGGCTGGTGCGCGGTTCCGGATTGATCCCATTCTGGAACCGATTGGGTTCGGGTTCGCCGCGTCGCTGCAGCGGTATGCCCGGGCCCGCGAGCAATGGCCCGACCTGCCGTTGATGATGGGAGTGGGAAACCTCACCGAATTGACCGAGGTCGACAGCGCGGGGGTCAACATGGTGCTGGCGGGCTATTGCCAGGAACTGAACATCGGCTCGATTTTGACGACCGAAGTGATCCCGTGGTGTCAGTCGGCGGTGCGGGAGTTCGACATCGCCCGGCGGATCGTCCGGCATGCCGTGCGGCACCGCACGCTGCCCAAGCGGGTCGACCCGCGGCTGGTGATGCTGAGGGATGGCCGCGTGCGATCCCCGTCGGCCGAAGAGCTGGAGACGCTGGCGACGCAGCTACGGGATCCCAACTTCCGGCTGTTCGCCGCGGAGGGAGAACTGCACGCGCTCAACCGCGACGGGCACCGGCATGCGTCTGACCCGTTCGAGCTGTTCACGCAATTGGGGGTCACCGATCCCTCGCACGCCTTCTATCTCGGCTACGAGTTGGCGAAAGCGACCACTGCCCTGACCCTGGGGAAGCAATACACCCAGGACGAAGCGCTCGACTGGGGCTTCCTCACCCGCCCCGAGAAAAGCCTGCGGCACCGGGAAGAGTATCCGGGGTGAATCTGACAAGCTATCTGGCTGCGGGCAACCGGAACTCGACCTCTGCTGCTCCACACTCGTGGAGCGATCCAACTTTCAATGGGTCGTGACGGAGTGGCGCCATGACGCTTTAGAAAATCACAGAGGGGGACGCGTCCCGTTTCGAGCCGCGTCTCCCTTACTCCTTATCCACCATGGGCTGGAGATCTTATGGACGATTCGCATCCCCGGCGGGAATCAGCTTCAGATCACCCAGCCACTGCAGCGACTGCGTCTGCCAGGCGTCCCACATCGGGCCCTTGTAGCCGTTCAGTCCGTGGCCACCGGAGGGGAGTTCCAGATACTTCGAGGGGCTCTTGTGCGCCTGCAGCGCGGCAAACAGCAACCGGCTGTTCTCGGGGGGAACCGGGGCGTCATCCAGCGCGTGCGCCAGGAACATCGGCGGGGTCCGTTCGGTCACCTGTTTTTCATTCGAGAACCGCTCGATCAACTCGGCACTCGGATTCTCCCCCAGCAGATTCTTCTTCGATCCCCCGTGGGTGATTGGCCCCATCGTCACCACCGGGTAGACCAGGATTGCGAAGTCGGGACGGCACGACGGCCGGTCGAGCGGGTCCTGTGCCTCGGCCCGCCCCGCGTCGAAATGTGTGGCGGCCGTCGAAGCCAGGTGCCCCCCGGCCGAAAATCCCATGATCCCCACCCGCTCGGCATTCAGACCCCACTCCTTCGCCCGGGCCCGCACCGTGCGAATCGCCCGTTGGGCATCCCGCAAAGGAACTTCCGAGCGTCCCGCCGGCAGCCGGTATTCCAAGACAATCCCCGCCACGCCATGCTTGTTCAACCACTCGGCAATCCCATGCCCCTCCGGCCCGGTCACCAAACCGCCATACCCTCCTCCGGGACAGATCACCACCGCCGCTCCATTGGGCTTCTCGGCCCGGTGGACGGTGATCACCGCTTTGCCCGCGTCACTCCATTCGACCCCGGTCCCTGGCGGAGTCTCGCCCCAGAGCGAAACCTTGACCGGTTCCGCCGCCCCAACCACCGACACCAGACACCCCAGAATCACCGTTGCCAATCCGACGCGCATTGCTCGTTCTCCAGCGGAAAGACCTCACACGGCCGCAGGGTAACACAGCCCCGCCGACACTGCATCCCGCGGCGCGATTCCCCAGACAACATCCGATCCGCTCAGAGCTCCAGCCGCTGGTTGATCGCACTGGCAATCTGCCACCGCCCATGACGATCGCAGGCCGCGTAGTACATCCGGAACCGGCCGTCCCCCAGGTCAGCGAGGGTCATGTCTTCGGCATGAATCGCATCGAGGCCTTCCTGGCCATACCCCGGCCCCTCCACCAGCACCGGCCCCTGCTGCCAGGTCAGTCCGTCGGCCGAAGTGGCGAGCAGAATGCGCGAACGGTAGCCCGCCAGATCGACGGCGATCGACGCCCGGGCGAAGTCGGCACTCAAACCG
>JBKCTR010000360.1:0-15964 GCA_046318755.1 Planctomycetaceae bacterium | reverse complement strand
GCCTGCCGCAGTTCTTTCGGGTGGACGATGGTTTCATGGAGGGATTCACAAATCTTGGAATGTACGGTTACCCCGCTCAGATGGACCGCAAAATGGTCTACCTCGACGGGTTGCCCAGGTTGATGCAAAAGGCTTTGGGTTTCCATTCGAAGCGGGACGTGCTGGAATTTGAAATGCCCACAGATCGGATTCGCGTGTTCGTGGAGTCCGAGTTGCCGCAGCAATTCTGGTTACAGGGCGCACGGCTTCCCAGCCAACAGGGACGGTGCCTGTTCAGTGTGGACGTTCTTTTGGAGGCAAACCCATGAGCCAACCCTCACCGGCAGCCATCGAGGTGGTGAATCTGAGTCATGCTTTTGGATCGCGGTGGGCGGTCCGCAATGCCAGCTTTGAAGTTCCCCAGGGAGCCCTGCATGGGTTCGTGGGCCCGAACGGTGCAGGAAAGACCACGACGCTGAAGTCGATCTGCACGCTGTTGATTCCGCATTCGGGAACCATCCGTGTGCTGGGAATGGATGTCGTGGCGCAGGTCAATGAAGTCCGACGGCGGTTGGGTTTCATGCCAGACCACTTCAGCATGTACCGTCGCATGACGGTGTTTGAGTATCTGGACTTTTTCGCGGCAGCGTATGGTATCCCGATGGCCCAGCGGGACAAGGTGATCGATGAAGTGCTCACCCTGACCGACATGGACCGACGTCGCGAGGAACTGGTGGGAGGATTGTCGCGGGGAATGCAGCAACGGGTGGCGCTCTCCAGGGTGTTGGTGAGCGATCCCGATGTGTTGTTGCTGGATGAGCCCGCCAGTGGATTGGATCCGCGGGCCCGGATCGAATTGATGGAAATCCTCCGCGAACTCAAGCGAATGGGGAAGACCATCTTTATCAGCTCCCATATTCTGAGCGAACTGGCCGAACTCTGCGACTCGGTAACGATCATCGATGCTGGCCGGATCAAATACAGCGGCTCGATTTCCGGATTGCTGAAACGGCCGACCGAGCACGCGGGTTTCCGCGTGGGGGTCGCGCCGGGGTCTCCGGATCTCACCGAAAAAATCTCGGCCCTCCCCGGGGTGCTGCAGGCGGTGCGCCTCGACTCGTCGCATGAGTACCGGGTCGAGATGGTGGCGCGGCCCGATTCAGGAAATCAACTGCTCCAGGGGCTGATCTCACAGGGGGTCTACGTCAGTTCCTTCGGCGAGGACCGCAGGCATCTCAACGAGGCGTTCATGGACCTGACGACCGGAGGGGTGGGCTGATGTTGACGGGAACGCTGGCCTTGCTGCATCGGGCGTTGCGGCTGGACTCACGATTGATGTCCGCCCATCTGCTGCGGTTCGTGTTTGCCCTCCTCATGTACTTCAGCCTCATTCTGGCCCAAATCCAGAGTTACGGGCTGGCTGCGGCACCGGGCTTGAAACTGTTCGAGTCGATGATGTCGCTGAACGTGGCCTTGATCGTTCTCGCGGGCATCAGTTTCTTCGCCACCGCCATCACCGAGGAAAAAGAAGAAGAGACACTCGGCCTGTTGAAGATGGCGGGACTGAATCCGCTGGGATTGCTGCTCGGAAAGTCGACCAGTCGGCTGATCAATACCTTGCTGCTGCTGGGAGTCCAGTTCCCCTTTACACTCCTGGCGGTCACCCTGGGAGGGGCGACGGTGACCCAGATCCTGGCAGGTTATGCGGCCCTGGCGGCCTTCCTGATTCTCACGGCAAATGTCGGACTGCTGGCCTCGGTGGCATTTCGACGGGGGGGGACCGCATCCTGGGTGGTCTTGTTGTTTTTCATCAGCTACTTCTTGGCACAGCCTGCGTTGTCCAATCTGGTTTCCATGATGGGTCAGCCTGCTCCTGTGGGAGGGGCGGCAGGCGAGTTTATTGACACCGTGGGCCGGTGCTCGGTTCACAATCGGCTGCAGGAGATTTTCTCAACCGGCTTCTCGGGGCCCGTGTTGGAGTTGCAGTTCTGGTCGAATTGCGGCATGGCGCTCGTGGCGTTTCTGCTGGCCTGGGGAAGCTTCAATTACTTCACCAATCCCCGGCGCGCGGCAGCGGCGAACCCCGACCTGTCGGACCGGTTGTCACGATTGCTGGGCAGTCGGCGGCCCCGCCCCAAGACCCATCCGGTGATGTGGAAGGAGTTCCAGTTCGTGACGGGTGGATCGAGGTTCTTGTTGGCCCGATTCCTGTTTTACCTGGTGCTGATGGTGTTCGGCTTGGGGGTGGGGGCGGTGTACTACCCAGGCACTTTTAAGGCTCATGCCCAGATGATCTCCGTGATCCTTGTGCTGCTGGTCGTTGTGGAGGCCTGTTTTTATGCCTCACGGCTATTGCATGACGAGTGGCGGGAACACACTCTGCCGATGCTGCTGATGCTTCCGGTGCCAGTTCACCAGATTCTGCTGAGCAAGCTGGCGGGCTGCGTGCCGGCGCTGATTCCGGGATTGCTGTGCCTGGTGATCTCGCTCTGTTTTTGGGATGGAGGATTGGAATACCTGTGGAATACGCTTTTTTTGCCGAGTCACTGGATGTATGTGATTGTCTTTCTGCTGATGCTGACGCTCACCATGTTCTTCTCGCTGGTTGTGAGGTGGGGGGCCCTGCCACTGGCCATTGCGGTGATGCTGTTCTCCTCGACCTTCGCCGGATGCTGCTTTGTGCCGTTGTTCGGCTCGTTGAGCGGATCATCGGGAGAGAGCATCATTGGTCGGGAGGCGGCCAGTGCCGTCATTGACGCCATCCTGGTGCTCCTGATTCTGGCTCTGCAGTTTGACATCCATCGACGACTGGAGATTGCTGCAGCCCAGTAACGTGGGAGCTTAGCGAGTGGCGGACGTTTCTTCGCTGGCGGCCGAGGCCCGCATGTCCAGGCTGCCAAACACCTCGTCGCGGCCGCGCAACACCCGGAACCGCAACTGAGAGGAGTCGTTCGAGGCTTTGTTGAGGATGTATTCGAGATCCTTCAGCGATTTGGTTTCAAACTCGTGGAGTCCGACCAGAATGTCTCCCTTGCGGATCCCGTTTTGGTAGGCCGGGCTGTTGCCCCGCACATCCACAATGCGCATGCCACCGTTGTACCGCTCGCGGACAATGCGGCTCTCGACGTCGGTGGTCGGAGCCAGCTTCAGCCCCAACAGACGCCAACTGCGACCGGAAACCGAGTCGTCCAGGTTGACTGGTCGTGACTTGCCCGAGTTGACTGCCTTCCGGGCAATTGCCGAGGTGCGCCCCTCGAATCGGGCGGGAGCGAGGCTGAGGGTCAACGGGGAGCCTCCGCGGTTGATGACCAGCGAGACCGCTTTGCCCGCGGGGATCTGGAGCAATCCCCGTTCGAGGTCAACGCCGTCTTCAATTCGCAGGCTGCCCACCTGCACCAGAATGTCATTTTCCTGCAACCCCGCTGCCGCCGCCGGACTGCCCGACTCGCAGCCCACCACCTGCAGAAACCGCTGCCGTGGCGACTTGACGTCCCGCGTCAAGATGCCGTGCCAGGTCTGGCTGCGGCGACGGATGTCGAGCAATTGAGCCGCGTAGTTGCGGGCATCATCGATCTTGATCGCGAAACCAATCTTCTGGGCATTGGCCCGGATCGCGACGTTGATGGCAATGACCTCTCCATCGAGATTGATCAGCGGACCGCCACTGTTCCCCGGATTGATTGCGGCGTCGGTCTGCAGCAGGTTGCGGTACGACTGGTTCTCAGCCTCGACATCGCGCACCAGTGAGCTGACGATGCCCACTGTCACGGTGTGTTCGTAGCCCAGTGCATTCCCGATGGCGATCACCGTCTCACCCAGGCGGATATCAGACGATGTGCCGAGGGGGGAAACCGGAAGGGGGATGGGGGCGTCGATTTTCACGATGGCCAGGTCGTGGACCGGATCGACGTCGACGATCGAGGCGTCGTAACTGGCTCCATCATGGAGAGTGGCTCGCAGGGTCTCGACCCGGGCCACGACGTGGTGGTTGGTCAGGATGTAACCGCGCTCATCGATGATGATGCCGGTCCCCATTCCGTTGAGCTTCTTCTCGGTTCCGGTCTCAAAGTGAGAATCGCGGCTGTGCTGGGTCCGCTCGCTGTGGATGTTGACCACAGAGGCCTGCGCTCGCTCAACCGCGCGGACGATGGGGGTCTGTCGGACGTCCGAGGCTCGGGCCACGGGGATGGCCAGCACAAGGGACAGGGTCAGGGGCAGCAGGCGGAACTTGTGAACGGCGGTCAACATTCCGGGCTCTTTCACGTCTCCCGGGGACGGCCGAGTGCAGACCCATCCCTGGAAGCCTTGGTGTGAATCGAATCCTTCTTCCACAGAACCACACTGCGCGGTTGCAGCGGTTCGCCTGCTGAGATCGTCAGCCCCTCAGAAAACGCTTGAAACACCGGCCCGTTTCGTGCACAGCTTGCCCAGAGCGAACGTGATTCGGGATGTACCGGTTGTGTGATGATTCCCCTGACTCAACGAAGGTAAAACCAAGGGGAATTCCAGATTGAACTGGAGTTGCGCCAGCCATGGGAACACAGAACGACACTTCACGACGATTTCGTGGCAGATCCAGTTCCGCCAACCGTCACAGTGTGAACACAGGACTCGGTGGATCCGGTATCCGCCAACTCGGTTGCCCAGCCGTCAAAGTTTGACTGACTGTCAGTTTGCGAGAGGCGGCACTTGGTGAGGGAGTCGCGAGATGGGCCGAGTCCACGCCAACCCGCAGCGGCCCAGGGGGAGCGACCGGGGCGTCCCGCACCGCAGAGCCCCCGGTTCACACGCCAGGCACTCAGCGAACCGTCACAGGTCAATGTCCGCCGATCCCACGACATCGTCCGCCTGGGCCGAACGCTTCTCGCAGGTCTCCAACCTGGTGCGAAGGTCGCGGGCGGTCCCATCCAGGAACGCCAGCCGATTCGACCTGAGCCGCGACTCCAATTGCTCCAGGCAGGTGTGCGCCTGTGCGGTTTCGCCCCGCCGAAGGTGCCATTCAATCCATAGAATTGCGAGGTGGCAGTCTCCCGGGAGGTGTCTCTCGGCCGACTCCAGCAACGGGAGTGCCGCATCGAGGTTGTCCTCCTGGACCGCCACCGCCGCAGCTGCGATCTGCAGCAGGCCGGGCGATGAGATGCGTGACTTTGCCGCCTGGACGACTTCGCGGGCGTCGCCTCGTCTCCCCATGCGCAACAGCGCCAGCACTTGGTGGAAAGGGCCAATGGGATCGAGCGGCAGCAACTCGGTCAGTCGGGCGCCGTACTGCTCGGAAAGGGAGTAATTTCCCGCATCGAACTGCAAGGTGGCCAGCGACATCAAGGCGGCTGGGAAGTCGGGCTCGGCCTGATTCAGAGACTCGAGCCGCTCCACCGCCTGTGCGGTTTTTCCGGTCAGGGCGAGTGCCAGTGCTGCCGCATTCCGCAGGGCGGGGTTTTTCCGCTGGCTCGGCGAGGCCGCGTCAAACTCCCGGACGACGGCTGCGTATTCACCCCGACTCAACAACGTGTTGATCCTGAGATTCAGCCGATTGTTTCGCAATAACCGAATAAGCCAACTCCCCACCCAACCGACCCGCAGACAGATCCCCAGTGGCTCCGCCAAGTCGCTGGCGGGAGGATTCAGCCAGTCTTGAAATCGAATCAGAAAGATGGCGACCGCCGGAAGCAGGAAGCTCCAACCGATCTTTCGGATCCAGTGGACGGGATGGAGGGAGAAACGTCGGACCTGCAAACGAAGTGCTGCCTGACGACGCAGGCGGTGTGTCGCGACCGAAGTCAGCAGTGAGGGGCCCAACCCCAAAGCACACCAGAAAATCACCACCAGCGAAGCACTCTGCGGCGATCTTTCGAGTTGCCACCAACCCCACGCGAGTGAGCCCAGCCAAACGGCGAACATCAGCCACCCCAAACTTTGGATGCGCCGTATTTGAGACTCTTCGGCCGAAGACAAGGGTTCCCCCGCCATAAGTTTCAATCGGGCAATGCGGCTGACCAGTGGAGGATGGGTGGCCGAGGCATAGAACAGGGCGGAGAGCCAGCCATCGTTGGGAATCGGGAGCAGTGCATGAATCTTCTCGAGAGAGGAGATCATCGCCGGTGGATTCACCACCAGTGCGGCACGTCGATCGCAGTCAAATTCCAGCGGACGCGATACCAACCGATTCAAACCGAGGAATACCAGTTGGCCCAGTCCCCACGCGATGCCCAGTCCCCACTGTGATCCAATGCAGGCGGCTGCAGCAGCCAGGGGAATCAGCGGAGCGTAGAGCCACAACGACCGGTTGGCGATGTGTGCCAGCTCATGGGCCAGAATGGCGTCGGCCTCGGCGACCGACAGCCTGTTGAAAATTCCATCGGTCACCACCAACTGGGGAGCCGATAATGAGCCGGCAAATGCCAACGCCAGTTGGTTGTCAGTGGCCGACCGCCAGAGCCGCACCTTGGGGGGCGAGACTCCCATGCGGTTGGACAGTTGCTCAATGCGCGCGAGAATCTCGGGGTCATCCACCAGGGGGAGCGGCTGCTGGTCGGGAAGTTGAATGGGAGGCCGCAGGTAAGCGCTCAAGCTGCTGATTGACACAAGGGTCCCCGTAGTGAGCACGGTCCAGAATTCCGCGGAAGGTGCATCCAGCAAACCCCACCAGAAAGCAATCAGGGTTGGACACAGACACATCGCCGCGAGAACGCCGGCGACACGCCTCAGACGCTTTCGAGATCCATTCACCTCCCGGGTCGCCTTGTCTCCAATCGTCAGCAGGATCCCCCACAGCAACCCCCAACCGACCAGAAGCAGGGTGGGCCACAGTGATCCATTCCCGGTGCTGAGACTCGATCCGAGCACGATCCCCAGTGAGTACCGCAGTCTGGGCGATCCACTTGCGGCGCGTGATCGCCTGGTGGCGGCAACCAGCCAGCCGGGATTTGGAACAGCACTCCCTCCCGGTCCCGCCAGGCGGACCTGCAGCGTGAGCGCCTCAGGCTGACTCGGCACAATTTGAAGAGCATCTCGGACATCGTCCCGCGCTGCCGCGTGATTCCCCAACTCCCAGTGGACCCAGGCTCGTGTGGCCAATTGCGCTGCGAATTTCTGTGCCGTGGGACCTTCCGGCGGCAGCGCTCGTCGTTTCTCAAGAGACAGCTCTTGATTGAGCCGAGCCAGCCGTTCGAGCAGTCCCTGTTCGGTCGGAGAGAATTCCTCGCCTTCGTGATCGACCTGGGCGGTTTCTGCCGGGCCCCCACGTTCCTGTGCCAGACTGCGCGCCTCGGTCGTCAGCCAGAGCGTGGTGCCGAGCACCAGCAGGGAAGTCCCACGACTCCACCATGCGGCGGCCCGAATCACGGCTTGGGAAAGTACTTCTTGACGATCCATGCGGGCTGCCATTGGTCGGGTTGGCGGGGTTCGGCGGTGAGATCAATGGGCGTGGGAGGCCGGGAGGTCTCGGGTATGGTCACACGATCGCCGACCTGGGCCTGCCAGCGGGACATTTGCGACCGCAGTCGGGCGATATTCGCCGACTGCCCGGGTTGCTCCGCAAGATTCACCCGTTCGTCCGGATCCCGTTCGAGGTCGAACAGTTGCAGATGGTGTTGTTCTGGATAAACAATCAACTTCCAGCGCCGGTCCCGCACGGCGCGCTGCACGGAGAGGTAGGGGAGAAAGACCGAATCCCGCACTTCACTCCGCTCTCCCGTCCAGAGTGGCCTCAGGCTGTGGCCGTCCAAATCGTCGGGAACCGTCACCCCACAGACCTCACAGAGGGTCGGAAACAGATCGAGCAGGTAGGTGAAGGCGAATGTCGATTGCCCGCGCGGCACTCTCGGCCCGGCGATCACCAGCGGTGTTCGCAGACTGTGCTCGAAGACGCTCTGTTTGCCCAAGAGTCCATGACTTCCCAGAGCCAGGCCATTGTCGGCCGCATAGACCACAATCGTGTTGTCGGCCTGGCCACTCGCCTCCAGAGCCGCCAACACCCGGCCGATCTGCTGGTCCATGTGTGAGATCAGCCCGTAGTACTCGGCCAGTTGCTCCCGGATCACCGATTCAGTGCGGGGCCACGCCGCCAGCACCTCGTCCCGTCCGCGCACAAACCCGTTGTCAAACGGGAATTGCGATGCGAAATTCGAGGGGAGGGGGGGCGGTTGGCGGGCGTACCGTTCCCGAAACCCCTCGGGAGGCTGGCGGGGATCATGCGGTGCCGTGAACGCCACATAGCAGAAAAAGGGACGGGTCCGATCGTGGGTCTGCAGGAACTCGATGGCGGTGTCGGCGAACACTTCGGTCGAGAACCCTCCCGCGACCTGCGGTTCCGACCACGTCCCCTCGGCGGTCCGCGAACGGATCGGAACCTGCGTGTGATCGCTCATGCCCCCAAACATGATGTGGCGGGCTTGTTGAAACCCCCGGGCACACGACGCTTCGCCATTGTGCCACTTCCCGGTGGCGAAGGTGGTGTATCCCTGCTCCCCCAGAATCTCGGGTAGCAGCCGTGAGCCCCCCATGGTCGGGGCATCGATCCGGAACCAAGTTTTCCCGGTCATCAGCATCGCCCGACTCGGAACACAGACCGCACCGCTGTTGCTGCCGAAGGTGTAGTTGCGCCGAAAACTGAAACCCCGATTCACCAGTGCGTCGAGATGCGGCGTGTCGATGTGGGGATTGCCATGTGCGGCGATCGTGTCGGCCCGCTGGTCATCAGCGAACAGGAACAGGATGTTGGGCCGTTCCGCAGCGACGCCGGCTTTCACCGCCGAAACCATCAGCAGGAGAAACGTAAACCAGACTATCCAACCCGTTGGAACCATGCTGTGCTCTGTCTCCGTCAGCGAATGTCTGGGGCGGGAGGTTCGGGCTGAATCTCGGGACGAAATACGGCGGGAGTTCGGTCCCATCTCCCGATCTTCGTGCCGATGGACCGATTGTTGGTCGACAACGCGGCGCCACGTCTCGGGGCCAAGCGAGGTGGTTTCGAGGGAACGGCCAAGCCGGCTCCAAAGTCACGCGAGTGTGCGGCCCCCCGAGACCACCGCCAGCATCCGCAGAAACCTGGCGACCACAGGTCATCCCGATCCGACGAATCCCCAGTTTCGCCGGCCGCATCGTGCTCTCTCCAGAACCCGTGGCTGGTTTCAACCGGCACCAGCGATCAATCCTTGATTGTATCCGGATGTTTACTGGAAGTGAACTGGAGAGGTATTCCAGGGCTGACGATCGACTGTCGAGTGATCTGCCCGTCAGGATCGGCGAGGTGGGGGTTGGACTCTCGTTGCTGTTCCCGGGGAAGCAGCTTCACTGCTGTGTGGCCAGTGGTGCTGATACTCCACCTGCACCAGGTACAAACCCTCGGCGGGGGCGGTCGCTCCCGCGAGATTGCGGTCCTGCGCCATGAGGATCCGGGCGACATCGGCGGGGGTCCACCGCCCGCGCCCCACGTTGACCAAGGTGCCTGTGATGGCGCGGACCATGTTGTACAGAAACCCATCCGCGGAGATCTCAAGGCAGATCAGCGAGTCATCGCGGGGGGGGGCCGAGGCGGAGAGATTGGCACGCGGAACCGCGAACGGCTGCCAGACTTCCCACAGGGGCCGTCGGAAGAGGTTGAGTTCGTGGATGGTGCGGACACTCGTGGTCTTATTGGGCCACTCGGTTTCGAAGCACCGGAAATCGTGCGTTCCGAGCAATTGGTCGGCGGCGGACTGCATCGCCTCGACATCCAGGCGGCGACGCAGCCACCAGCAGCGGTGCCTCAGAAACGGGACCGGTTGCGGCCCGTTGTGAATGAGGTAGCGGTAACGTTTCCACCGGGCCGTGAAAGTCGCGTGAAATTCCGGCGGTGCTTCCCAAGACTGCAGCAACTGGATCTCGGGAGGAAGGTGGGTCTGCAGCGCCGCGGCAAACTGAGTGGGGGGAATCGGACTCTGGCTGAAGAAGTTGGCGACCTGTCCCAAGGCATGCACGCCCGAGTCGGTCCGGCCTGCCGAATAGACCGTTACGGTTTCCCCCGTGAGCTTGAAGATCGCCTTTTGGAGTGCGGCCTGCAGCGTGGGGCCATTCGGCTGCACCTGCCAGCCACAAAATGGGGTGCCATCATACGCCAGCCGCAGTGCAATATTGCGACCGGGGGGGATTTCCCGGCGAGCATCCCCGCAACCGGGCGAATTCAGTTCCATTGGGGATTCGAGATCCCGCCGAGAATCGCAGGATTCAACTCCTGGTACTCATGGACCGTGCGGTCCCAGAGGGAGTACACATCCGATGTAAAAACATGGTCGAGCCGGGCGGGCAAGACCATCCAGTCTTGCCTGCGAAGTTCGCGGTCCAATTGGCGGGGGCCCCAACCGGCGCACCCCAGGAACATGCGGAAACGGACCTGATCGTTGTCTTCGGCGAGGTGGTCGAGAATCGACCGGAAGTCGTCGGGGCCAGCTCCCAGAAACAGCCCCGGCAGCACCTCATTTTCGTCTGTGCGCAGCACATCAAGGCTGTGCAGCACAAACAGCGCCTGCAACTCGACCGGACCTCCGCGATGGATCAGATCTCCCCGATCGGGGAGTTCGACATAGGCCGAGAGGACCTCGACCACCTTGTTGCGGGTCGGGCAGTTCAGCACCACGCCCATCGCCCCTTCCTGGTTGTGCTCGAGAACGAGCACAACCGACTGGAAGAAGTTCGGATCACGCAGGCGGCGTCCGGCGATCAGCAGATGGGAACGCAGAGACTTGGGCATGATCGATGGACCTGCGGAATCGGTCCCCTGGGGTCTCAAGCCGCTTCGGGGCGAGCCTCGGCCTTCCGCTTCGACGGGGCCGGATTCTCACCAAACCGGTTCATGAACCACAGCACCAGCGGGCTGGCGATGTAGACCGTGCTGTAGGTACCAGCGATCGCACCAATCACCATGCAGAATGCGAAGCCATGGATCCCCTCGCCGCCCAGGGCGTACAGGATGATCACGGTGAGCAGCACGGTCAGAGCGGTCAGAATCGTCCGGCTGAGGGTCTGGTTGACGGTTTCATTGATCATCTCCTTCGTGATTTCCGGATTCTTTCCGCGGACTTCCCGCAGACGGTCGAAGATCACGATGGTGTCGTTGATCGAGTATCCGACGATTGTCAGGAAGGCGGAGATCATCGGCATGTTGATCTTGAAGTCGGTCAGTTGGAACAGGCCGGCGATCGGAGTGCGTGACAGGTACGAGCAAATCGCGACCATGGCCAACGTCACCAGCACGTCGTGCGCCAGGGCCACCACCGCCGCAAGACCGAAGATGATGTTGTCAAACCGCAGCCAAACATAGGCCACAATCGCCACCAGGCTCGCCAGGATGGCCATCAACGCCGACCACTTCGCCTCATCGGCCACCGAGCTTTCAAAGCTGGTCACCTCGTCGAAGACCGGCTGGTCGTCCATCTCGGTGGCAATTGCCGAGAGGGCCCCCTTCAGATCTTCGGGGCTGACGACCTTGCTGACCTTCAGATCGATGTCCGAATAGGTCTTCGAACGGTTTCCCGTCATCTGCAAGCCGCTGCCCGACCTTCCTTCCAGTGCCAGCAATGAGTCGCTGCGGCCATACTTCGATCCGCTGTTGCCATCCTCGGCCGGAATGGCCGACAGCTTCCGCTCGATCAGGTTGGCCAGGGTGGCAGGAGCGATTTCCGAGGCCCGCGTCTGCTTCCCCGAGGGATCGGAGAACGACAGGGTGACCCGTTGGCCACCGGCAAACTCATCGGTCGACGTGGTGACTTCGTCACCCTCGGTCTTGGCAGCAGCCGGAATCTCGGCCAGCTCACCCAACTTCATGGTTCGCCGAACCAGTTCGCCGCGGAACGCTCCGCTGACCTTTTTCTCGATCTCCGGTACCGGCAGCATGACCTCGGTCTCACTGGCCAACCGGAAGCGGAAGAAGGTGCCGGCCGGAATGTCAGCCGAAGGGCTCAATTCTTCCACGGTGATGTTTTTGGTGCCAAACGCACCTTCCAGCCGCTCGCGCACGCTCTCGGTCTGCTGGGGCTTCTCGAACTGCATGGTGACCGAAGTCCCTCCCATGAAGTCAATGTCGTAGTTGCGGGTTCCGCGGGCGAAGAAGCAGCCCAACCCGACCGCGATCAGAGCGAGAGAAGCCAGGATGGCGATGCTCTGCTTACCCACAAAGTCGAAGTTCGTCTTGCCGATGGCGTTCATGAAGTTGACCTTGGTCAACACCCGCGACCGCTCCAGGATGTTGAACAGCAACCGGCTGCAGTAAACCGCCGTGTAGAGGTTGACCACGAGCCCGATGAACAGCGAAATGGCAAACCCCTTCACCTGCTCGGTACCGATCACATACAGAATGAGAGCGGTCAGCAAGCTGGTGATATTGGAGTCGAAAATCGCGACGAACGCCTTGTCGAAGCCATTGTGGATTGCCATCCGCAAACTGGCCCCCCGATCGAGCTCCTCGCGCATGCGCTCGTAGATCAGCACGTTGGCGTCGACGGCCATACCGGCGCTCAACACCAGGCCGGCGAGCCCCGGGAGGGTGAAGGCGGCCTTCAGATACACCATGGCCGAAACGATGAACAGCAGGTTCATCAGCAGGGCGATGTTGGCGATCAGTCCCGCCGTTCGGTAGTAGACCGCCATGAACACGAGCACCACCAGCGACGACACAATCAGGGCCAGCCGCCCCTTCGACTGCACGTCGGCCCCCAGGGTGGGGCTGATGGTGAATTCGCTGATCGGTTCGCTCTTGAGCGGGACAGGCAGGGCCCCGGCGTTCAGCACATTGACGTACTTCTGTACTTCGTCCAAGGTGAACCGGTCACTCTCGATGATCCCCTGGCGGTCGATCGGTGAGTTGATCGACGGGGCGGTCTGCACCTCGCCGTTCAGCAGCACCGCCAGTCGTCGACGGGAGCCATCCTGGCGGGGGGCGTTGCGCGAGGTCAGGGCGAAGAACCGGTAACCCCCTTCGAGATTGAAGCGGAAGCCCACCGCCGGGCCGCCGCCCGAGTTTGCGGTGGTCACTTCGGCCCGCTGCAGGAAGTGCCCGGTGACGCGGCGGTCATCCGGTTCGTAGACGACGAGAATCTCATTGAATCCGCGGGGCAGCCCGACGATCTGCCGGACGGCGATCTCGGGGTCCCCATCAAACTCGGTGTTGGGAATCTGCCGGCCACGCGCGTCGGTGGCGGGGGCGATCGGCACCCATTGTGCCTCGAACTGCCCAAACGGCACTTTCTTGGCGGGATTGGCCAGGGCCTGCCGGATCAGTTCGCCATGATCCCGTTGGTTGGCGAGGATCGCGAACTCCAGACTGCCCAACTCGGTGATCTCTTGCTTGATCTGTTCGACCACCGCCTGGTCGGCGCCGGGAAGGATGATTTCAATCCGCTTCTCGCCCACCCGGCGAATCACGATTTCCTTGGTGCCGTTGGGATTCACGCGCTTCATCACGGCCCCCACCATGCGGTCCATCAGGCCGTTGTCAACCGCCACCTCACCGCCGCTGCCATCCTTGTCGGCCACCTCGTAAATGAGGTTGGTTCCACCCGCGAGATCGATTCCAAAGCTCAATGCCTGGCGCCAACGGGAAGGGTCAAAGGAAAACCGATTCACCACCTCAACGGGGGCCGCTTCCGAATCCGGCTCGGCTTTGTCCTTCTTGTTCTTCGCTGCGGCGGTCGGATCGACGAACAGCCACTTGCCCCCCTTGTATTCCATGTCATCCAGAGTCAGGTCAACCCGTTTGACCGGAGTGCCCGTTCCCTTCTCGACAGCGGCCACTGCGCCTGTCGCGGCGTCGGTCGTCTCGTCCACCTTGTCGATCGAGATCCATTTCAGATCCGAAACGCTCTGGTAGGCGTACCGGTCACGCTGGATCATCCGCGCCAGAAACGGCAGGATGGCGGCCGCGATGAAGAACAGCACCCAACCCAGGCGGAAGGTGTATTCCCGCACCCGCAGCGAGCTGCAGATCAGGTGCGCCAAACCAAAGGGCAGCACCAGCAGGAAGATGAAGTAGAGGAAAAACTCGAAGTTCTGGGTCAAAAAGGTCATCGAAAATCCGTCCTGACTGTCCTGACTAACTTGGACCAGCCTGCTGGCTGTTCCCGGGGTCCCACCCCTTGCATGTTCCGCGATTCAACCGCCATCGCTCCGTGGGTCAACGGCCGTCTTCATCCAGGTCCACGGCTTCCCCACGGTCCGCTCTGATCAGCCCTTGTTGGAAACGATGGACTGAATGGCCGACCGCAGCACCCGCACCCGGGTGTTGTCCGCGATCTTCAAGGTCACTTCCTGGCGGTCTTCCGTCAGGTTGACCACGGTGCCAAACAACCCGCCAATGGTCACCACTTCATCATCCTTCTTCAGCCGCTCCAACTGGGCCTGGCGATTCGCCTGATCCCGCTGCTGCGGACGGATGAGCAACAGGTAGAAGATCCCCAGCACAATCAGCATTGGGGTGAACATCGCGAACACGTCCGGCATTTCCGCCGGAGATGCCTTTGGTGCCGCCGCTTCGGCCAGAATCCACAACATCATTGGTTCCCGTTTGTTTCCGTCCGTGTCCCAGACTCTGTTGAAATCTCGACTGCCGGGGGATTTGACCCACGGCCAACCGCAGCGGCCAACGCCCATCACCCACGCCTTCCCGCACTGCTCCAGAGCCTTGCGGGATTCGTGACAACCCCAGAAATCAGGCCGACGCAACCGCGACAGAAAATCCCGAGAGGCCACCAACCGCTATGACGGTGACCGAGACGATCCATCCCAATCCGAAGCCGAAACGAGGCCCCGAGGCGAAGACTCCACCGGAAGCCTTGGAGACTTGGTGGAACATGGTTCAAGAAATCTCGGAACACATCGCGATCATCCACGAAGAGACGATCCACGCAGGGACCACTCACGGATGACCCGCCTCCGAAACCGTTCTCCCCAACCTGCCTGGGAGGGCCCAGCAATTGCCGGAACCCCTTACGCCGTCGGGAGAATCGAGGGAGTTTAGGAATTCTCTCCCCAGCGGGCAAGCTGAAGCGCTCGAAACTCGGCGGCTCGCCCGGCTCGAATGGCTTCCCGCAAGTCGCGAAGCAGCGACTGATAATACGCGAGGTTGTGCCATGAGACCAAAATTGGTCCCAGCATTTCATTGACCAGGAACAGGTGTCGCAAATAGCCCCGTGAGTACCGCTGACACACCGGACACGCGCAAGACTCGTCCAGGGGGCGCGGATCGGTTTGAAACTGCCGGTTCCTGAGTCGCAAGGGGCCCCGGCTGGTGAACGCCATGGCATTCCGCCCGTTCCGCGTCGGCATGACGCAGTCGAACAGGTCAATGCCCCGGGTGGCGGCTTCAATGAGGTCGCGGGGGCGACCCACTCCCATCAAGTACCGCAGCTTGTGGTGCGGGAGGTGGGGGACGGTTGTGTCCAGTGTGGTATACATTTCGGCAGGCGGCTCTCCCACGCTGAGACCGCCGACGGCATAAGCGAAGAAATCGAGGTCGACCAATGCCGCGGCAGAGAGAGCCCGCAGCTCGGGATCGATCCCCCCTTGGACAATCCCCAGCAGGGCCTGGTCGGTCCGCCGTTGTGCCCGGCGGCACCGTTCGGCCCACCGTGTCGTTCGCTGGACTGCCTTCCAAATCTGCTCGCGCGGAGCGGGATGGGGGGGGCATTCGTCCAGGCACATCAGAAAATCGGGGCCTAACAGCTCCTGAATCTCGACCGCTCGCTCGGGGGTCAGCTCGAGTTGGGAACCGTCGATGTGCGAGCGGAACGTGACTCCGTGGTCGTCCAGCCGGGACATTTTGGCGAGGCTGAACACCTGGAACCCACCACTGTCGGTGAGGATCGGCCCCGACCAGCCCATGAAGCGGTGCAGGCCTCCCAATTCCGCCACAATTTCCGCACCCGGCCGCAGTGCCAGATGGTAGGTGTTGGACAACACCATCTGCGCACCGGCTGCCTGGAGCTGGTCGACAGTCACACCTTTGACTGTGGCCAGT
>JBKCTR010000359.1:0-12621 GCA_046318755.1 Planctomycetaceae bacterium | reverse complement strand
GGGACACCCTGGGGGAACTGTCGAGGGTCTGGGGCTTGGCATCGGTCGCATTCGTCGGGGGGAGTTTGGTTCCCCGGGGTGGTCAAAGCATGATTGAACCAGCAGGATTCGGTGTTCCCGTGATCACTGGTCCACAGACTTGGAATTTCGCGGATGTGGTCACTCAATTGAAACAGGTCCAGGGAATCCAGACAGTGACCTCTGGCTCGGAACTGACATCAGTCGTGCAGCATCTTTTGAGGAATCCAGAAGAGGCGCGATGTCAGGGCGACCGGGCCCAGGCCCTGATCGTCAGCAGCCAGGGGGCGACCCGCGCCATCGCCTCTGGATTACTGGTGAGATGTGGTCGCGGGTGCAGATTTGGGGAGCGATCTGAGACTCAACGCGAAGTGCGGGCTGCCTGAGCCACTCCAATGCCCGGTTCGGTGCATGAGTCGGGCTTTTTGAGTACACTACGCCGGCGGGACCGAGGTCGGGCCCGATGCCGAGTTGTCACCCCAGGGTCGCGGGAATTCGATCCGGTTGAGCCTCAGTTGGATTTAGTAGACAGGAGTCGTGTGATGTCGAGTTTCTTCACCAGTGAATCAGTCAGCATGGGGCATCCCGATAAGGTCTCAGACCAAATCTCGGATGGTGTGCTGGACGCTTTGCTGGCACAAGACCCTCTTTCTCGCGTCGCCTGTGAGACCCTCTGTACGACTGATCTCGTGGTCTTGGCGGGAGAGATCACCACTTCGGGAAAGCTGGACTACGTCAAGCTGGTTCGGGATGTTGTGCATGACATCGGATATGTCGGCTCGGACATGGGCTTTAGTGCGGAGTCGGTACGGGTCTTCGTCGCCCTGCATTCGCAGAGTGGCGATATCGCCATGGGGGTTGATCGGGATGGCGCTGGTGACCAGGGGCTGATGTTCGGTTATGCCTGCAACCAGACCGAAGAGTTCATGCCAGTGCCGATCGCTTACGCACACCGCATCATCAATCGACTGACGGAAGTGCGGCAAAAGGGTGTGGTCGATTGGCTGCGGCCAGACTCCAAGAGCCAGGTGACGGTGGAGTATCGGGACGGCAAGGCGGTGGGGATTTCAGCCATCGTTGTGTCAACCCAGCATTCTGAAAAAGTCAGCCACAAGGACATTTCCGATTTCGTCATTTCAGAAGTCATTCAGAAGACCGTTCCAGCCCACTTGCTGAATGCTCAGACGAAGTACCACATCAACCCCACCGGGCGCTTTGTGATTGGTGGTCCGCACGGTGATACCGGCCTGACGGGCCGCAAGATCATTGTCGATACCTACGGTGGCTGGGGGCGACATGGTGGGGGGGCTTTCAGTGGAAAAGACCCCACCAAGGTCGATCGCTCAGCCGCCTACATGGCCCGGTACGTTGCCAAGAATGTTGTGGCGGCGGGTCTCGCGGATGAATGCGAGGTGCAGTTGGCCTATGCGATTGGCGTCGCCGACCCCGTTGGTGTTCTCGTCGATACCAATGGAACCGCCAAGATTTCCGAGCAGAAGATCTCGGAACTGGTGCGTGATCTGTTCCCGATGACTCCCCGGGGAATCATCCAGGAGTTGAAACTGCGTCGACCGATCTACCGCAAGACTGCAGCGGGAGGCCATTTCGGTCGGAATGATGCGGATTTCACTTGGGAAGACACCTCGGTCAAGGCTCCGCAACTGCGCAAGGCTGCGGGGCTCTAGATCTCGGTGACTGTACGCCCCCTCTCAGGGAAGAGAGGGGGTTTTCATTCCTGATTGGGTCTGACCATGGATGGTCGATTTGAGTCTCGGGATCGGTGGATCGGAAGAGCACGCTCGTTTGAGCGGCGGCTGAAAGAGGCTGCCGCGACCCGTTGGATTGACTGGACGCACTCACCGGGGGAATTGATACTCCCAGGAAGTGCGACTGCTCTGGCAACCCTGTTGCTCTCGGTCGTGTGGACCATTTATTTGGTGGGCGATCTTCGTCGTCCTCCCCGATATTTCATACCGCTCATCACCGCGGTTCTGTTTGGCCTGATACTGTTGGCCCGGAGACTGTTGGAGACGCGGTGGAGGCAATCCTTCCAGCGGCCTGATTCACCGCGACGAGCCGTTCTTATGGCGACGCCTCTGGCGGTCCTCGCATTCGGCTTATTGATGACCGGTCACGGTCAATCCCTCTGGCCGCTATCAGCCACCGCACTCGCCATTGTGGTCATGTTGGTCTGGAACCATTCCGGGTGGAGTCAGTGGACCAATACCATCCAGCGCTGGAATCAAACCGTCCGAACTTTTTCCGCAGTTTTCAAGGAACCTTCTGACATGACCTCTGTTCTCGATGCTCGTCCAAGCGGACATCCGCGAATCGCCACTGAAACCGCCCATGGACTCCATCCCATTCATTGGATGCAGCGCACCATTGATTCACATGGTGCCGAACATCTGAAGGGAGTCACTCAGGTTCACTTCGAGTCAGGCCAGTCGTTTCTGACAGTTCATATCCCGTTCTGTCCCCCGTTTGCTCAAACCCCTGTGTTTGAATGTCATCCCGTGTTGGGTGAGGAGATCCGAATTCGGACGAGCGTGGCCTATCCCTATGGTGCTCGCGTCGAGCTCAAGCGAGTGGGATCTCCTCAGGGCGAACTGTCGATTGAGTTGGAATTTGCCGCTGTCTCGAATCCCGTTCGTACGAGGGCGGCTTGAAAAACATTGGAAAATCTGCCGGGAGCCCCCTCCTCCGATGACACGCGCCTCGGGGGCGTTGGGGGGATCTTGACTGGATTTCAGTTCCCGAGATGTCATTCCCTGGTGACGAATTCGTCGAGATTCATCAACAGGGACGCCAGGGTTGTCCAGGAAGCGAGTTCGCTGGCTGGGACTGCCGCTGAATTTCCGGAGTCCCCGACCTTCAACAACTCTTCGGCCCGGGACTCTGCCTGCTCGAACGATTTGCGGGCATCGGCCAGAAACGGAAGCAGCCAAGCGGTCTCCTGGGGTTTCGCTGATCTCTGCAGGATTTGGTGCCACAGCCACTGCAGACGTTCTTGATCCGAATTCAGGGGCGTCCGCAACGCCTCACCGGCCAGTCGTCTCGCGGCCTCGACATACGTCGGATCATTCAAGAGAACCAAAGCTTGAAGCGGGGTGTTGGTGCGACCTCTGCGAATCGTGCAGGTCTCCCGATCGGGGGCGTCGAACGACACCATGCCAGGAGGAGGACAAGTCCGTTTCCAGAACGTATAGAGGCTGCGGCGGTAAAGGTCGGCTCCTTTTGCCTGATCATAGACGGCGCGGCGCTCGACGGATACGTCCTGCCACAATCCGGCAGGCTGATACGGTTTGACGCTCGTGCCCCCCAATTCCCGGGTCAGCAGACCAGCCACAGCCAAGGCGCTGTCACGTATTGACTCGGCAGGCAGTCGATGTCGCGATCCGCGACCGAGCAGTTGATTGCGTGGATCCCGTTCCAGTTGAGTTGCTGTCGCAGCACTCTGCTGACGATACGTTGATGACAGCACGATCGTTTTCAGCAACCGCTTCAGATCCCAGCCTGTGCTGCGAAACTCAATTGCCAGCCAATCCAACAACTCCGGATGCGAAGGATAGGAGCCCTGGAGTCCGAAATCCTCGGCTGTTTCCACCAACCCCAACCCGAACAACATCTGCCACCATCGGTTGACCATCACGCGCGCGGTCAGGGGATTCTGTGGATCGACCATCCAGCGGGCGAGCCCCAGGCGGTTTGAAGGACTTCCCTCCGGCAATCCTGGAAGGGCACTGGGGACTCCGGCCGTGACTTTTTCCTCGGGTTGGTCGTATTGCCCACGCTTCAGGACGAACGACTCCCGGGGAGTCTCCATTTCATGCATCACCATCGTGAGTGGAATCCGGCCCTCCCGTTGAGCGATTGCCTGTTCCAGCCGCTTTCGCTCAAGCACCAGGGCCTGATACTGCTGGTCAACACGCTCCAGGAAATGGGTGCGGACCAATTGCTTTTGGGCTGCGTTCCGTTGATCCTCGGCACGATTCAGGATGGCAGAAATCGCGCCACTCGGGCGGGTTCCCTCGAACAGGGCGGCGACGGAGAGGTCGGGGAGTGCAACCGGGTAGAGTTCCACCTCGTCCATGCGGCCCAGAAAGCCAAGCTGCGTGGTGCGCCGCCCAAGGCGCAGGGGATGCTCGGTCTGAATTGGTCCGTGGAGTTGGTCCAGCGAGATCTCAATTTCCTGTAGTCGACCATCGACAAACAATCGAACTCCAGCAGCTTTTCCCCCGCCGTCGTAAGTTGCACACACATGATGCCACTGATTGAGGGGCAGGGGGTTTTTTGCAAGAACCTTCAGGCCATCCTCTGGCCACTGATGAATCAGGTGAAGCCCCAATCGCCCCCCCTCCAAGACCAGGTCGAATCCCCGGTGTGCGGCCGCCTCATCCATTTTGGAGAGAATCGCGATTGGGTCCTTGGTGGTCGGATTGATCCATGCCGAAATCGAGAAGGAATCGGTGGAATTCCAGCCCCTCCAATTCGGAACTTCCACATGAGACTGCCCATCGAATTGCAATCCCTTTCCGGAATGCCCCTCGGCTCTGATCGTCGCTCCGACAATCTGGCCTTCCTCACCCCCAACGGCGGTGTTCAGCACGTGGTGGTCGTCGACTTCTTCGAAGTCGAATCGCACGAGTGTGTCTGAGGGAAACTGGTCGAGCTCGGCCTTCGTCAGAGATTGCTCCCAAGCCGCCTGACGGTGCATCGCGTCTTCGAGATGCCGCTCAACGGACAACCGTGCTTTGTCCTGTTGCGACTTCAACTGAGCCAGTTCGTCATTCCATCGGGGGGGGGCGATCTTCAGATAGGGTTCCGCCGGCGCACCTGAGTTGTAGCCGACCGTTTTGTCCTGCACAGTGTTGAAAAAGGCGAACAGGCGGTAGTAGTCGATCTGAGTGAAAGGATCGTATTTGTGATCATGGCAACGGGCACACTGCAGAGACAGACCGAGGAACACCGTGGCGGTTGTGTGAACGCGATCGGCCACATACTCAACCCGGTACTCTTCCGGAAAGATTCCCCCCTCGGTCGTGATCACATGGTTGCGGTTGAACCCGGTCGCCAAGCGTTGCCGATCGGTCGCATTTGGCAGCAGGTCGCCTGCGATCTGTTCGATCAGGAATTGGTCCATGGGTTGATTGGCGTTGAACGCATCAATAACCCACTCTCGCCACAGCCACATGCTGCGGTCTTCATCATTGTTGTACCCATTTGTGTCGGCATACCGGGCCAAATCCAGCCAGACTTGACCAAGACGCTCGCCAAACGCGGTCGAGTCGAGCAGTCGGTCAACCACCCGTTCATAGGCATCGGGAGATTCATCGGAAACAAACTCCCACACAGCCTCCGGAGTGGGGGGGAGTCCCGTCAGATCCAGCGACAGTCGCCGGATGAGTGTCTGGCGGTCGGCTGGTGGGGAGGGAGACAGCCCTTCTTGTTGAAGCCTGTCCGCAATGAAGAAGTCGATCTCATTCAGGCACCACGACTTCAGGGTGTCGGCGATGGGGGGAAGTTGCGAAGCGACAGGTGGTCGGAACGCCCAATGCGTCTCATAGATTGCGCCCTCGTCAACCCAACGACGCAAACTTTGCCGTTGTTCGGGAGTCAGGACTTTTTGGGAAGACGGCGGTGGCATCACTTCGGCGGGGTCTTCGGAAAACACCCTGCGGATCAGTTCCGAGGCGTCGGGATCCCCCGGCGTAATGGCTGGGCCGCCCGAGTCACCACCGCGTTGGGCTGCTTCGGGTTGATCGAGACGCAGTCCCCCCTTGCGCTTCGATTCGTCGGTGCCGTGGCAGGAGTAGCAGGCGTTGGAGAGCAGTGGCCGAATATCACGCGAGAACTGTAACTTTCCCGGTCGGCCGGATCCCGCCGTCTGGTGGGTTTCCGCGATGGGCTGTTGACCCATTGCCTGGGTGTCGACACTCACCACAAGGCAGGCCCCGAACAGCATCAGCCACCCAGCCCCTTGACTCAGGAGGTGGCGGGAGCATTCCAGAAGGCGATCTCGATTGGGGGTCCTATCGAGCGGGGCGGCGCAGGACACCTGCCGGATCGAGGTTTGCGATGAGGGGGAGGTTGGAAGAATCATTTGGGCCATTTCTCTGTCGATTCGCCGGGAGCCAGCGATGTTCCCGGTGGAGACACAGGCTGAAGCACAGGGGGGGAGACCAGTGGTGTCGCGGTATTCGGGAATCGGGGCGACCGCCGTGATTCAGTCCGATCCGAAGATGCCTTGCCACTGGGCACGGTTTGCGCAGAGGTCCTCGATGGAAGCACACTCGATCAGGAATCATCACCACCAGAGTTTTTCGGGGAAGAACTCGGAGATCAGATCAAGGTAATAGGGTTTGAGAGACTCGACATGCGGCCGTTCCGCCCCCTTGCTGTACAGGTCATAAGGATTGAACGCGCGGACCCAGCCGAACATCTCGTGGTCCCGTTCGGTCATGAAGTGATCGTAAGCATGTTCCCGATGACCCGGATAGAACGAATGGTAACGGATCATCCACAGAGCGGGCTCGGGCAGATAGGACTTCACAACCTGGTAGAGATATTCATCGTGACCCCAAGACAAATGCAGTCGATCGAGGCCACAGCCCACATCGTAAATGCCGTTCGGTGTTTGCAATCGCGGATTGGAGGTGTCGGGATTGGCGGCGAAGAATTCGGAGAACACGATTTTGTCGGAAAAGGGACAACCCACTGGAAAGGTGTCTCCGACAACGGCCCATTGCGGTTCCCCGAAGAGACAGAGAATCTTGCCCAGGTCGTGGATGAGTCCGGTCAGAATAAACCACCGCGGATGTCCATCCCGGCGGATGGCCTCGGCTGTCTGCACCAGGTGTTCAATCTGGCTGAAATCGGCATCCGGATCGCTGTCGTCCACCAGTGTATTGAGGAATTCCATGGCTTCCCACACCCCCATCTCACGACGCCTCGGTGGGAGGTACTGCTGCTTCTTCTGCAGGACGAATTCCAGGGTTTGGTGGCGATGATTCAGTCGGTAGAACTCCCGTACGGTCTCTCGAGGAGGCGCAGCGTAATTCCGGAATTCCTCCTGGGCACGGCTGCTGGCCTCCAGTACGGAGGCGGCATCAATCGAAAGCGGGGAGGGGAGGCTTATCGGCTCCTGAGGGATCGCCCGTCCGGACGGATAGCGATCTTGCAAAGACTCTTCCCAGTCATCGATGTTGGCCAGAGGCCGTTGCTCGTTCATCATGCTTCCCGGTGCGGGGTGCGCCTCAGGCATTGGTCAATTGTTCGAGCACCGACTCGTCGACGAAAATTGGGAGGGCGGGTTTCGCATGCACCGCCAAGGCAATGGCATCGCTGGGGCGGGCATCGACCTCAATCAATTCTCCGTCTTTGCGAATTCGCAGCGAGGCGTAATAGGTGTGATCCTCAAGGTTGTTGATGACCACATCCTCCAGGGTTCCACCCAGGGCCTCGATCACATGGCACAGCAGGTCATGCGTCAGAGGGCGGGGCGATTCCTCCCCTTTCACATGGCGGTTGATGCTGGTGGCCTCGAAAATTCCAATGACGATGGGAAAGGCCCGCGGGCCCTCACATTCCCGCAACCAGACAATATGCTGATCCAACAGCTCGCTGATGATGATCCGCGAGAGTTCCATCTGCACCAGCACGATCACGCTCTCCTCGAATGCGTTTGACGGCAAAGTAACCCGGGCCACACAGGTTCGGGACACAAAACTCTGCCGTCGCGATTATACGGAACGGGAAAAACCACCAACAAGCCGAAGCCACTCCCCCCAGTGCTGCATTTCAACCCCCGTGGTCCTCAGGCCAGGATCTGCCGGATTACCTCTCCGTGATCCTGGTCGAGTCGTGTTCTGCCGGGAATTTCCAGTCGGCGGGAGTCGAGCCCCAGCAAATGCAGGATGGTGGCATGGATATCGGTTACGTAATGCCGGTCTTCCACGGCGTGAAACCCGATTTCGTCGGTCGCACCATGGACCATTCCGCCCCGTATTCCCGCTCCTGCCATCCAGACGCTGAAACCGAAGATATGGTGATCCCGACCATCGCTCCCCTGGGATCCTGGGGTTCGGCCGAATTCGGTGGCGAACAGCACCAGTGTGTCGTCCAGCAACCCCCGGCGTCGCAGATCGGCGAGCATCCCCGCCACAGGTTGATCCACGGCGAGGGCGTTCCGTTCATGACTTCCCTTGAGACCGCCATGGGCATCCCAGCTTCCCGCCCCTCCCGCGCCATGTTGCACCTGCACGAACCGCACGCCCCGCTCAATCAGCCGCCGTGTTGCCAGTAGCTGCATTCCAAAGTCACGGCAGTGTGGCTTGTCGAGTCCGTACAGAGCCTGGGTCTCGGCGGTCTCGGTGGAAAAATCGACCGCCTCTGGGACCGACCTTTGCATCCGAAAGGCCAATTCGTAGGAGGCGACTCGGGCGGCGATCGCCGTATCGTCCGGAGTACGCTGGGCACGCTGGGAATTCAGTTGCTGCAGCAGGTCGACCGCCGCCTGGCGGGCCTTGACCGACAATTCGCGTTCCGGACTGGAAAAGTCGAGGGGATTCGCCGGATCGACCCGCAGTGGAGTGGCGTCATGGGCAGGGCCGAGGTAATGACCATCTTTCTTGTTCCAGTACTCCCGGGCCCCCAGGGAAATGTATTGAGGCAAGTCGTCGTTCAGAGATCCCAACCCGTAATGCACCCAGGCCCCCAGATTGGGAAAGTCGCCATCGTTCTGGTGACGGCCCGAGTGGAACTGGGTCTGCGCACCATGATTGCTGTCGGTCGTCCACATTGAACGCACGACGGCCAGCTGATCGACCTGCCCGCCGATGTGGGGAAACCAATCACTGACTTCGATGCCGCTTTCACCCCGCTTCTGAAAGCCGACCTGCAGGGGATACAGCGTGTTGCGCTGGTTGCCGTTGCCATCCGGAACCACCAGCCGCTCGATGGCGAGACGCTTGGGGTTCTGAACATCAGCGAAAGGGGTCTCTGCGATGGTCTTGCCAGCGTATTGATTGAGTGCCGGCTTGGGGTCAAAGCTCTCCATATGGCTCATTCCGCCATTCATGAAGAGCCAGATGACGCGCTGGGCTTTGGGGAGAGAATGCGGCAGCCCCGTGGGGGGTGACCACGCCTCGTCAAGACTCCAGCCATCGCGGGCCAACAGAGCGCTGAGGGCAATTCCCGTCAGTCCACCACACCAGTCCCGACGGGTCGAAAGAATGTTGGCGAGCGACATCGTCAAGTTACTCACACGTTGGGAAGGGACGGCAATCACATCAGGAATCGGGCTGCCAGACTGGCTGCCTCTTGGCCGAGGGCCGGGCCCGGAATCGGAGCAACCGCTCATTGAATCGTCACAAAGTCAGTATGGTTCAGCAGAACCCAGACCAGGTTGGCATCCGCTCCCCCGGGGATGCCAGCCAGCTCGGGCCATGCTCTCCAGTCACGCAGCGCCTTGACGCAGAGGGCATGTTCGGTCGGATGGGGGGCTGTTCCAAGCAACACTTGAAACGCCCGCGTCACAAAGGACTCGTCATCGATCACCGCCTGTGCGCCGCCCACCCCCCCCGCACGCAACCCTCTGGCAATGGGAAATGTGGCATCGAGGACCAAGCCACTGTTCGACAGGGCCAGGGCCTGTTGCGGAACAACGCTCTGTTCACGCCGGTAACACTCTTTGACCAGAGCCTCATCAAAGGTGGTGAGAAACAGGTTGCGCTCGTTGTTCGAGTGAAAGAAATACAGGCTGCGCCGCCGGGACGCTCCTTGGTCGGCGGCGGGCACCGGAGGACCTCCCAAACGAAAGTCAAGGTCCCCGGCCAATGACAGGATGCTATCGCGAACCACCTGCGATTCGAGGCGCACTGCTGGGCGCCGCCACAGCCACTGATTGTCGGGATCGTGGACGAGATTGTGGGCACTCTCGACCAAAGACGACTGCAGGCGATAGGTTTGAGACAACACAATCTGTCGGTGAAGGTGCTTGATACTCCAGCCGTGTGCCATGAAATCCGCCGCCAGCCAGTCGAGCAATTCCCGATGGACCGGCGGAGCGGACTTCAGCCCCAGGTCGAACACGCTCGAAACCAGTGGTGCTCCGGTATGACGCGACCATACCTGGTTGACCAGCACGCGCGCCGTCAGAGGGTTGCCAGCATCGGTCAACCACTCGGCCAAGGCGGTCCGCCGCCCGGTACTCTGGCTGGGGAAGGAGACTGTTGGATCATCCTGGGTGGAACTGAAGAATCGGGTGGGAGTCCAAGCCGACCCCGCCAGCGGAGTGAACTGCGTTCCAGGATCTGCCAATTGCTCGCGGGCCTTGTCCAGTGCCGTGCGAGCCTCATTCAGGTTCTTCCCGGCCCCCTCACGCTTGTCTTGCGGGGACCGGTGCTGCTGCAACTCCCGTTCGGCCACAGTCAACTCCGCCTGTCGGACGCGAGCCTGACGCTCGGCGAGGGAGGCTGACCGCGCGAGTTCCAAAGACGCCTCCGTCCCCACCGCGGCCCGCTGCGCAGCCCCTCGCCGCTCGAGGCTCAAGACTTCCGCTTCCGCCAGGGCAACAGCCAATTCCGCGGCCTTCTCTTCCCCCTTGGCTGAAATCAGCGCATCCGCAGGACTCTCGGTGGGGGGGCCCGGTTCCGTGACTGGCTGCTGTGGTGACAGCGGTGAGAGGGTGAGTTCATGCAGCGATGCGAGGCAGTCGAACGTGATGACCTGGAACGCACCCTCGCGGCGTTCCAGGGGCGCGCGATAGGCAACCGCCAGTTCTCCGTCGAGGTAGGCATTGATCAACCGGTCCCGCACCACCACTTTGAGAACATGCGGCCGGTCAAGATCGACGGGCCGAGGCGAGGCTCCTTCGGCGGGAAACTGCCACGCCCCCCCCTGGTGCCAGGCAACCTGCACCTTGGGTCCTTGCGCATAAGCACTCGCGTAGACGTTGAATTCACTGTCCCGGGCCCCTTCCGGTTGTGTCGGATCGGGGTTCGAGACATCGAATGAAAATCCGATGCTGCGCCACTGGCTGCCGCCATGAATGGTGAATTTCAGGGTGGCCACGAAATCACGGGGGGCTTTCTCGTGCAGCCGCAGCGCGGCACGCTGGGCTCCGTCCTTGTTCTGCCGCAATCCCTGTTCGGTCTGTTTCCAATCGCCACCGAACAGTTTCCAATCCTTGCCGAGTGGCGCGTCGAACGTTTCCCGAATCTGCGGTGCAATCGACGCAACCGGGTCTTCGGCTGTGCTGGTTGGGGGCATGGTCGAGTTGGCGGCCAGACGTTCCTCCGCCAGCAGACGTTTTTCACGGGAGGTGGCCAGTCGAAGTTTCGACTTGGCGATCTGCTCTCGGGCGGTTTGCAGCAGGCCTTCGGCGACCCAGGGACGCAGGCCCGGGTCGAACGCTTCCCGCGGCAGATCCACCGGTCGGATCGTGAGGTCGCGAAACTGCAGGAAACCGGGGACACCGGGCGGGAGTGCCTGGCTCTTGTCGGGAGTGTTTTCGTTCCCGCGCACAAACAGGTAGGTCGGCAGTTCGGGCAGGCCATCGAACACCCGGGGGAGTCCATTCCGGTTCAGGTCGGTTTCTCCGGGCAACATGTCGACCCGAACATGATACGGCTCAAAAAACGCCCGCATGCGGTAGTAATCCGCCTGGGAGATCGGATCGTACTTGTGGTCGTGGCATTTCGAGCAGTTCAGCGTCAGTCCGAGAAAGCCCTTGCCAACATGTTCCACCACCTCATCCATCCATTGGTTGCGGTTGAACAGGAAATAATTGCGGGCCAGGAAACCAGTCGCCCGCAGACGGCTCAGATCGGTGGGATGCTGCTCGTCTGCGGCCAGCATCAGCCGGATCATCTCGTCATACGGAAGATCCGCATTCAGCGACTCGATGATCCAGTCTCGCCAATGCCAAATGTGTTTCTGGCTGTTTCGCAATTGATCCCCCAGCCCCCACCAGTCGCTGTAGCGCCAGACATCCATGAAATGACGTCCCCAGCGTTCGCCGTGCCGAGGATCGGCCAACAGACGGTCGACGGTGCGCTCATACCAGGAGTCATCGTCTGCTCCCAGCACTTCGTGGATCTGTTCCGCGGTGGGGGGCAGTCCGATCAGGTCGAGGGAGATGCGGCGAAGCAGCAGGAGTCGATCGGCCGGAGCTTGAGGAACCAATCCATGCCGCAGATGTCCCGCCGACACCCAGGAATCGACGGGATTCAAAACCCATTCCCGCGACACTTGCCCGGGGAGTTCAGGGGCGACCACCCGACGGAAGGCCCAGTGGTCACGCGGATCAAGCTCTGGTGCGTCTTTTTCGGGCCGGGGGGCACCCGCCTCAATCCAGCGCCGAAACAGCTCAATTTGATCGGCCGACAGCGGTTCTCCCTCGGGAGGCATGCGAACGGCCAAGTCCTCCGCCGAAATGCGAGACACGAGCTCGCTGCCAGACGAATTCCCTGCCTCAATCGACGGTCCGGTATCGCCGCCTCGAACCAGGCTCGCCGCCGTGTCCAGCCTGAGCCCGCCTGACTGTTTCAGTGGGCCGTGGCAGGCCACGCAACGCGCCTTCAGAATGGGGCGGATCTGCCG
>JBKCTR010000358.1:0-6236 GCA_046318755.1 Planctomycetaceae bacterium | reverse complement strand
CCCCCGGTTCGCCTTCGTTCCCCAGCCCGCGTACACGGGGTTTTCGACCCATGTGATTGTCTCCCGCCCCGGCACTTCCAGCCGCCCGTTGCCGGTCTTGGCCGCCCTGCTGAATTCGCAGGGGGCTCACGACTGGTTCGCGACCCGGGCCAAGCAGCGGGGGGTGAAGTTCGATCTCAGCGGCGGGCTGCTGCGACGGTTTCCTCTGCCGGCGCGTGAGACGGATCGGGAACAGGCGATCGAGGCGCTGGTCAGGCAGGCGGCCCGGCAGTCGGATCCTGGGCTCGATCAGGAGCTCGACCGGCTGGTTCGCCCGTGGTGGAGCTGAAGCCCTCTTCCGGCCGCACCCCCACAATCCAGCCGCGTTGCGCCCAGCTCTGGAACCAACCGGGAAGGCGTGTCCCTAACGTCGAGGCCATGGCAGGCTGTTCCACGACCAGCCGCTGGAGTGCCTCGCCGACAGATTGGCCCTCGTGGAGCAGGCTCAAGAGCCGGGCGGGGGCGGGGTCGACCGGCAGCCGTTGCACACGATACTCGCGCCGCCAGACCGCCACGATCTGCGGCGCGGGTTCTGGAATCGCGGGTTGCTCACCCCGCGCCAGGGCAGTGAAGTGCTCGTGCAGGGGAAACTGGAGGGTGACCAGTTGCAGAGACGGGGCCAACTGCAGGCGAGACTGGGCGAATGATTCGGGGGAAAGCCTCGACAGCGCTGCCCCATCCAGCGGCCCGCGGTCTTCCTCACCCGGTCCATCGAAGACCTGATTCACCACCCCCTCGAGCCGCGCCAGGTCGATCAGGTAATCGGTCCAGTCGGGTGCTTGATCCGCGATGCGCCCGGAATCAAGACGCGACTGCTCGAGAAACATCACAAACCGGTCCGCCAGCCGGTTGAGTGTGTAACTGCGGGGCGGATGGGCCCGCAGGTAGTCGACTGCGAAGCGGTCGAAGAGTTCGCTCCCCAGGGCCTGGCACAATACCGGATACTCTTCGCGCAACACCTCCTGCAACCGGGCGAGGTAGGCGTGCTGATACACCGCCAGGCGGTCTTGCGCCGAGCAGGCGCGCGAGGACTGCACCACCTGCTCCACAGGCCACTCGGGTGCGGCTCGGTCCGGCACAGGCTGCTGTGTGATCTGCGACAACAGCCAGCGTTGCACGGCAGCCAGATCTTCGGGGTCTGACGCGGCTTCCCGCTCGTTGCCGTTCACTTCTCGACCCCGGCCGCCTCCCGGCACACAGGATGCGGGACCGACTGCGATCGCGCTGCAGCCCGGCTGGCGGCTCGCGTGGAGGACTGCTCGGGAACCCCGCCCGCCGGACGATCCAGCCACTCGCGGGCCTTCAGCACCTCGGCATGCACGGTGGGAAAGTCGGGAATTTGGGCGTCCCATTCCAGCAGTGTGGAACGGGGACCAGTGCGGGCGACGGCATGGGCATACAGCCGCCAGACCCGGTCGATCACCTGGCCATCGTGCGTGTCGATCAGGTGTGTGCCGCAGTCGGTGTGCCCCGCCAGGTGATACTGCACCACGCGGTCGGCCGGGATCTGGTCGAGGTACTCGACTGGATCAAAATCATGATTGACCGCCGAGACGTAGACGTTGTTCACATCGAGCAGCAGGCCACAGTCGGCCTCGGTCACCACCCGCGAGACAAACTCCCACTCCGGCATCTGCGACTGGCGAAAGGTGAGGTAGCTGCTGGGGTTTTCGAGCACCAATGGCTGTTCCAGAAAATCCTGCACCTGCCGGACGCGAGACACGACGTGCCGGACGACGGCGTCGGTCATTGGCAACGGCAGCAGATCGTGCGTATTGCGCCCCGCCACCCCCGTCCAGCAGAGATGGTCTGAGATCCACCGGGCACCAATCTCGCGGGCCAGAGTCTTGAGTCGGGCGAGGTACTCGAAATCCAATCGATCAGTGCTGCCAATCGAGAGCGAGACCCCATGCATCACCACAGGGTAGACCTTCGCGAGCTCGCGCAGCACGTGCCGGGGACGTCCCCCCGAATCGAGATAATTTTCTGAAAGAATTTCGAACCAGTCGACGGTCGGGCGATGCTGCAGCAGGTGCTGGTAATGCACCGTGCGCAATCCCACCCCGTAACCGAGCGAGCCCGAGGGAAGCCGGGACACTAAGACCCCTGTTCGGCCGGGGGTTGTTTGGGGGCTGGTTTTTTCTTGGGAGGTGCCGCCCCAAATTCCTTCCCCGCCCGTTTCATCTGGGCTTCGAAATGCTGGCGTGCGTCGGTCCAGGCAAAGGCCATCAGCGGGACATGGCAGCCCCCTTGCCCCTTGCACGAATTGCGGCCTGCGGTTTCGCCGCAGCCCCCCAACCCCTTGCACTCATTGCTGCCGCCGCAGTCGTGGTGGGCCGAGGGAGTGGCACAGTCTCCCTGCCCGGCACACGAATTCTCACCCCCCAACCCGCGCCCCCGGCAGGTGTTCAAGCCGCGGCAGACATGCACGTCGCTGGCGAGCATGTCGAATTCCTCAGCGTTGCCGGGTGAGCCTTTCTCGCCCTGCCCCGGGCCAGCCGCTCCCTTGGCCCCAGCGGGATTCACCGCGGGGGGTTCGCCACAACCGGAGAGCACTCCGGTCAGCAAGCCTCCCAGAGCGGCAGCCGAGAGGGCTTGAAATTCACGACGAGTCAACTCGGGGGACGACATGTTCCAGTCCAGAGACCAGGCCTCAGAGACGCTGGGAGGCGGTCACACCTCCCGTCCGAAAAACCGTAGTCACGCTGGTGGTGTCTGTAAAGGACCTGTCCGTCCCTGCCCCCACAAACTCACTGACAGCAGGGTTCCCCCAGCAGCGGCTGCCAACCGTCCGCGGGAACTCCCTGTTCCATCAGCCATTCTCCCTCGACGCCGGGCACCCACTCGCCCTCGAATCCCTCTTCTTCCACGAGGGCCGCATCGAGGTCCGCCTGATATTCATCGAGACTCCCCACCACTTCCTCAAGGACGAGGTCATGGATCTCGGGTGCGCCGCAGATGGTGAAGTGGCTGTGGGTGAGCGGGACATGCCGCAGGCAATTCCGCCGGACATCGACATTCCGCAGCGCGGTGGAACCACATTGCTTTCGCAAGGGCAGCCCCCGGAACATGGGCAGCCAGTCTCTGTCAGGCCGTGAGCGATAGATGTTGACGCACTTCGCCACGTTGGCGGGGATGGTGTCGCGATAGGGGCACTCGATCAGAATGAGGCTATCAACCACGATCCCGTCGTCGCCCAAGGCCCGGCACAGCTTGATCGCCTCGTTCGCCCCCAGGCTGTACCCCACGATCACCAGGGGCCCTTCGTCGCACGCCCCCCGTGTCGAGGAGAGGGCACACGCCACGCCCGGCGCCTCTTTGCAGAAGATCACCGACGTTTCCAGACCGGCGTCGTCCAGCCGATCGGCGAGATGCACCGCTCCGGGGAAATAGCCACAGAGCCCGCGAATCACAATCGCCCGTCCCCCGGGAGCCGGGGTGTCGAGGTGGGATGCGGTCCATGGCAGCACACAGCCGCTGCACCAGACCGCGGTCGCCAACACACACAGACTTCCCAATCGAGAACGCACGATATCCACCTCGACGACGAGAACAGACCCGCTCTTCTCTGGAATATCGGCGCAACTCGGAAGAATCGTGAATTCCCTTCCGACCGGCAGTCCTCTCATCCTTCACCCAACCCCTACCCGGGTAATCTGGGCAAATTCGGAAGTCTGGCCGAACTGGGAAAACGCCAGCGACAGATCTCCTCCGGCTAGGCGATGCCCAAGGAGTGAATCGCCTGGCGCAGGATGTTCACACTCGCCCCCAGTGCCTCATCTTCCGACTCGGTCAGACTTTGCGGAATCGAGGCCAGCACCCCCTGCCGTCCCAGCAGCCGGGGGACGGAATAGGTCACCCCGTGGAAGGGGCCGGGGCGGTCATCCCGGCAGCAGACCGTCAGAATCGCCCGTTGGTCATGCAGAATCACATCAACCAGCCGGGCGACCGCACTGCCAATCCCATAATACGTCGCCCCTTTCCCGGCGATGATGTGATAGGCCGCCCGGCGCACCTGCTCGTCAATCCGGGCCTGGTCGTCGGGGGTCAGCGGGGTGCCATGGACGGGGGCGAATTCGACCAGGGGAAGACCGGCGATCGAACATTGCGACCACGCCAGCACTTCGGAATCACCATGTTCCCCCAGCACGTAGGCATGGACGTGGTGCGGGTCGACATCAAAGTGCCGCCCCAACAAAGCCCGGAACCGCGCGGTGTCGAGCATGGTCCCCGAGCCGATGACCCGGGGGGAAGGAACTCCCGCCTGGGCGGCATAGTGCGCCGCCAGGTGCGTCATGATGTCGACCGGATTCGACACCATGATCAACACCGCCTCGGGGGCGTGCTCCACAATGCGGGGAACCACATCGGCCAACACCGCGGCGTTCCGTTGCAGCAGTTGCAGGCGGGTCTCCCCCGGCTTCTGGGCCACCCCAGCGGCAATCACCACCGCCCCACACCCCTGCAGGTCGGCGTACTCTCCCGCGCGGACCGACAGCGGATGGGCGAACGGCACGGCATGGTGGATGTCGTTGGCCTCGGCCTCAGCCCGTGCCTTGTTCAGATCCACCAGCACCACCTCGCGCCCCACCCCGTTCATCACGAGGGCGAACGCCGAGGCCGAACCGACCATTCCCGTCCCCACAATTCCGGTTTTCATCGCGTCTCACGTTCCCTGCGAAGCCCTGTGCCTGACAACCGCCACTCGGCGATCTCTCCGACATCGTAGTGGAAACGAAAACGATTCTGGTCTGCGATTCGCCGGAATCGTGGAAGAGCCCAAGCGTTTTGGTCGACCGGACCAGTCCGTACGCGGGCCCGGTACAAACAAAACAACCCGCGACGAGACTCCGCCTCGCCGCGGGTTGCGGTACCGACCGGTCATTTCCAGACGGGGGGACTGAAAACCGTCTGTGACAACCGGCGGGCTCAGCCGGCCACGACCGGAACCCGGCGGGTGGTCGCCTGCTTGACCTTGGGCAGGCTCACCCGCAGCACCCCATCCTTCATCGAGGCCTGGATGCCTTCGCGGTCGATGTCATTGGGCAGCATGAACGAGCGGTCGTAGTCACCCACGCCATATTCCTCGTACCGCAACTGAAACCCGGCGGGCACTGTATGGCTGATGCGACCCCGAATGGTCAGCACGTTCTTCTCAATCGCGATGTCGATGCCGCTCTCGTCGACTCCGGGCAGATCGGCCACCAGGGTCAGTTGCTGGTCCTTCTCGACAATGTCGACCAGCGGCACGAACACGCGTTGCGACTTGGTCCGCTCGGCCCCTTCGGGAACCGTGGTTTCTTTCTTCGCAACCACCGGTTGGTCGCAGGTGGCGGGAGTGTCGCAGCCGCATGCAGGAGCATTCATTTCAGGATTCATGGAATCGTTCCTTTTGAGCATGGAAAGTTGGACGGGTTCGATTCGGGCGGTGCCGTCACGACGCCTTGACGGTGATGCGGCGCGGCTTGGCCGACTCGGGCCGGCTCAGCTTCACGCTCAACACCCCCTGCTCGTACGTCGCCTCGGTCCGGGAGGGATCGACTTCGAAGGGGAGTTGCAGACGCCGGCTGAACTGACCCACGGGTCGTTCACGACGATGGAACCCGGTCCCTTCTCCAACCCCTTCGCCCCCCAACTTGCCCGCCAGGGTGACGAGGCTGCCAGCGACGGTCACATCGACCAGGGAAGGATCGATGCCGGGCACTTCGAGGGTGATGAGAATGTCATTGTCATTGGTGTAAACGTTGACGGGGGGTGCCTCGCGTCCCTCCGGGCCAGACAGGCTGCGGGCCGAGTTCAGCAACCGACCCATCTCGTGCTGCAACTGACCGATCTCGCGCCAGGGATCCCACAGGCGACCGCCAAACCGACTGAGCAAGTTCATGGTTGAAACTCCATTCGCGACAGGGCAGGAAACTGAACCAGCCGACATCTCAACGCTGACAGCCGGGAACGCAGGCGTCGAACTCGGCAGTGCCAAACGCAATTGGCAAACAGCGTGCCGAAATTGGCGACGGACGGTTCCAATAGCCCTTCCGGCACCACGCCAGCCCCCCGCTGCACCTGTCGCTGCCAGTCCCCGCCCCTGAGGTGCATGCCGCCGGGTGGCGAGGTCCCTGGCCGCCTGCTCTCACCGCCCTTGGTGCCCATTTTTCCGCGACTTGCGCTCTCCCACGCGGCGCTCACCCCCCAGCGGG
>JBKCTR010000357.1:0-4949 GCA_046318755.1 Planctomycetaceae bacterium | reverse complement strand
CCACGCGGGCGTGACGAGTCAATCGAGCATCAGCGTGGGGTCGCTGCTGAAGGAGGTGCTCGAGAAACGCCGGGTGCGGGTGGTGGGAGAGCTGACGCCGGGGGCGTGGCGTGTGCTGCAGGAGCGCGATCGGGGGTTCGCAAATCTGTTTCACGTTCTGCCCATCGACGAGGTCGAGGCAGACGATAACCTGCGGATCCTGGTGGAATTGCAGCGCCAACTGGAGTTTCGGCACCGGGTGCGGTTTCACCTCGACGCGCTCCCCACGGTCATCGACCTGCAGCGGCGGTACAACGCCACGCCGGCGTTTCCCGGGAAGGGGGCGGCGATGCTGCAGCGTCTGGCCATCCGGCGGGAGGAGGGGGAGGAGCAGGAGCAGGAGGGCGAGAGCCCAGAGGAGAGCGAGACCCCCCTCATCACCCGGCAGAGTGTGTTGCGGTTGATGCACCTGCAGTCGGGGCTGCCCATGACGTTTCTCGATCAACGGCAGACCTTGTCTCCCGCCGAGATCGAGGCCGGGCTGCGGGAGCGATTCGTCGGGCAACCCCAGGCGATTGCCGCGGCGGTCGACATCATCGGGATCGCTCGCGCGCGGCTCAATGACCCCACCCGACCACTTGGCTCTCTGTTGTTGTTGGGGCCCACGGGGGTGGGCAAGACCGAGTTTGCCAAATCGCTGGCCAGTTTCCTGTATGGCAGCTCTGATCGGCTGCTGCGATTCGACATGAACGAGTTTGTCTCGCCGAATGCCGTGCCGCTGTTGACCGGCACATTCGACCAGCCCGAGGGGCTGTTGACGGCCGCCGTGCGCCGGCAACCCTTCGCCGTGCTGCTGTTCGACGAGATCGAAAAGGGACATCCGGACCTGCTCGACCTGCTGCTGCAGGTGTTGGGAGAGGGGCGGCTGACCGATGCCCGCGGCCGGACGACCGACTTCACCAACACGCTGATCGTGCTGACCTCCAACCTCGGAACGCGGCGGACGGAAGCTGGGTTGGGGTTTGGGGGAGAGCAGGCGTCGGTCGATCACTCGCCGGTGCGGGTGGCCGAGAGTTTCTTCCGTCCCGAATTCTTCAACCGGTTGGATCGGGTGATTCCCTTCGGGCGCCTGGCGCGGGATGAAATGCAGGTCATTGCCCGGCACCTGATGACCGATGTGCTGAATCGGGAAGGACTCGCCCGCCGACGGTGTGTGTTGAAGGCGACCCAGGAGGCGGCCGACTGGATTGTCGAGCGGGGTGACAACCCCGTGCTGGGGGCGCGGGCCCTGAAGCGGGCGATGGAGCGGGAACTGGTTCGGCCGATTGCGGCCTTCCTGGCCGAGCATGCGGGGCGGGCGGTCTCCACCGGGGAAACTCCCGCCGGGGGGGAACGGGAGGGGGAGGCCAGCGGGCCGATCACGCTGATTCGCGTGGATCGGGGGCGGGACTCGCTGGCGGTGGATGTGCGGCTGATCGCACCCGAGCCGCGACCCATGATTCGGCCGCTTGCGGAAGAGCCACAGGACGACGCGGAATTGCAGATCTGCCGGCAGTTGGTGGACGAATTGCGGCAGGCGCTGCCCGGATTGCGGACCACACAGAACTATGGTGCGGGGCCACTGCCCCCCGCCCAGGCACGGTACCTGATGGTGCAGGAGGAACTGCACCGGCTGGAACGGGGTCTGGAACTGGTGACAGCCGCGTTGGAGACGCGGCGGAAAGAGCATGCGGCGGGCGGCCCCGCAGTCCCGGTCCGCAGTACCAGGCGTCGGGCTGTCAAATGGACGCGCAGGCTCCAACGGCACCTTGGGTCGGTTGATGACCTGAATGAGGATGACCACCAGGTCACCCGGGAGATTCACGATTACCTGGTGGACGAACCGACCGCGGCGGTCAAACAGCGGGTTCCCAACTCGCCCGAGGGGCTGCTGGCCCACAGCCGGTGGGTGCACCGCGTGGCCCTCGCCGAATTGTCGCGGATGGACGAGTCTGTGGTGCTCGAAGTGACCTGTCTCGATCTGTCGATGCGGTGGCACCTGGGGCTGTTTGTGCAACGCTTGCGCGATGCCTGGACCGAAGAACTCTGGCTGGAGACTCATCTCGATTCGTCCCGGGAGGAGGGCGGTGTGCTGACTTTGACCGTGTCCGGGGTGCTGGCTCGCGACTACACCACGCGGGCCTGTGGCTATCACTCGATTGGGGAAGTGTCTCTGCGCGGACCCGGACTGCTGTTGGTCCGCGCGGTGGGAGCTTTGGAACGCGATGTGCTGGTGCAGAGCCTGCGATTCGCCCAGGAGGGGCGCGAACTGCTCACTCCCACGGCGGCCGATTTGCGGCGGCAGGTGTGGGACGCGATGTCGCGATAATCTCCCGTCAGGAACCAAGTCATGCCCACCTATCCCTGTCCCGTGTTGGTTTGGAAGAATTCCTCCGGACTCCACACCGCCAGCCTGGTCGAATTCGAAGACCTGGCGGCTGTGGCGAGCACGCAGCGCGCCGCGCTGCAGCAGTTGAAGGATCTGCTGGTGTGGCGTTACCAACAGAATCCAGGCCGGGACCACCCCGCACTGCACGACGCCGAACTGGTGCAGTTCCGGGTGACGATTCGTCCCGAGTATCGCGATCCCCAGACTGGTCGGGTTTCACCGGTTTCCCAAGCGGTTGGTGTGCGGGTGCCGTGCGTGTTGTGCCGGCAGACCGATGGCTACCAGGTCGCCTCGATGCCGATGCTGCCGCTGCGGTTGGAATTGAGTGGCGAGGAGGAGGCCCGCCAGGTGATTCCCACCCTGGTGGAACGCTGGTTCGAGCGGACCACTCCGCGCGACCTGTCTCGGTTCGTCCCCCCTGAAGAGCTGGTTCTGGAGACCATCCATCTCAATCTGCGCCCCCGGGACCTCGACCGCATCCCCCAGATCCCCGTTCAGGTTCTTCCGCAGGTCGCCGACGCACTGGGTGAGACGCGGGTGCGCCGCCTCTACGGCAAGGCCTGGGAACGAGATGAGGAGGTGCGGGCCCTGGCCAGTTCCCTGCATCGCGAGCGAGGGAACTGGCTGCTGGTGGGACCCGGGGGAAGTGGCAAGACAACGCTGCTGTGCGAGGTGATTCGCACCGTGGAGCGGATCTGGGGGCAGGAGCAGCGCAACCAAGGCGCTCGTGCCGCGAACAAGCCCGCCCGGAGGTTTTGGCAGACCAGTGCCGGTCGATTGATCGCCGGGATGAAGTACCTGGGGCAGACCGAAGAACGTCTCGAAGAGGTGATCGCCGAACTCGACAGCATCGACGGGTTTCTCTGTCTCGAAAACCTGCTGGAGTTCGTCACCAGCGCGGGGGAGGAGGTGACATCGGGCATCGCCGCGTTCTGCCTGCCGTACGCGCAGCGGGGCGAGTTGCGGATCATTGCCGAAACAACGCTGGAGGAATTGGATGCCTGTCGAAGGCTGATGCCCGGTCTGATCGACCTGTTTCAGGTACGAACACTCAAGCCCTTGGGGACTCGGGAGGGAACCCGGATTCTCGACCAGGTGGTTGAGAATCATTCTCCCGCGAGCCAATTGGCGGTGGCCCCCCAGGCGACGGCCGATGTGGTGCGGCTGTTCCAGCGGTTCCAGCCGTACGACGCCCTGCCGGGCGCCGCGGTGACGTTCTGGAAGGGATTGCTCGATCGGACCTGCCGGTCGCGGGAGCGCGAAGTGACGCGGGAGCAGGTGGTGCAGGCCTACCTGCGGCGGACGGGTCTGCCCGAGGTGTTCCTGCGGGATGAACGCCCGCTGTCGGTCGAGGCGGTCCGGCGGCAATTCGCCGCCGAGATCAAGGGACAGCCCCACGCGTGTGCCGCGGCCGCCAATGTGCTGATCCGCTTCAAGGCGGGGATGAATGATCCCCATCGCCCGTTGGGGGTGCTGCTCTTTTGCGGTCCGACAGGGGTGGGCAAGACCGAGTTGGTGAAGGCCCTGGCCCGGGGACTGTTTGGAGCGGGCGAGGGGGAGCGGGACGAGGAACCGCACGGGCGACCAGCCGAGTTGTCGCGACTGATCCGGCTCGACATGAGCGAGTACGCGGGGCCGTGGGGTGCGGACCGGCTGCTGATGCAGCCGAACGGCGAGCCGTCGCCATTCCTCCAGCAGATCCGTCGGCAGCCTTTCTCGGTGGTTCTGTTCGATGAGATCGAGAAGGCCCATCCGGCGGTCTGTGATGTGTTGATGGATGTCTTCGACGAGGGGCGGCTGACCGATCGATTCGGCCGGGTGACATGGTTTCGCAGCGCGGTGCTGGTGATGACGTCGAATCTCGGTTCGGATTTCGCGGGAACGGTCGGTTTTGGTGGGGCGGGGGGGGTGGCCACCAATCCGCATGAAGCGGCGGTGCGGGAGTATTTCCGCCCCGAGTTTTTCAACCGGATGGACGATCTGGTGATCTTCAACCCGCTGTCGGAAGAGGCGATTCTGGAAATCACCGAGAAGGAACTGCGCAGCATCGCCCAGCGGGAGGGATTGAGGCGCCTGGGGGTGGCTCTGACCTGGACTCCCGAGGTGGTGGCGCACCTCGCGCGGGTGGGAATCGACCCCCGCTACGGGGCGCGGCCTCTGCAGCGCACGCTGGAGACCCTGGTGGTGGCTCCCCTGGCGGCCCGATTGCTGGGGGCCAAAGGGGGACGATCGGAGGTCCGGTGCGTATTGCGCGAAGGGAGGGTGGTGCTGGAGTTGTAAGGAGTCCGACGGCTGAGGCAGGGGCCGCCGTGTCCCCCGAGAGGCCTTTTGGGGGACCGGTGGGAGGCCTTCACCGGGATTCTTCGAGGAACTCTGGGTAGGTGGGGTTCTGGACAGTGTCGGTCGCCTGGGATCGGCCGAATCAGCCTCGGAAGACAGCCGACCTGGGCCCGGTCATTCCGCGGGAACAACCCATCGCAAATCTGGTCTCCCGGGATTGGGGGGGGATTGCTAACATCCCGCCGCGCGGCCAGTGGCTGGC
>JBKCTR010000356.1:0-6833 GCA_046318755.1 Planctomycetaceae bacterium | reverse complement strand
GACAGCAGGGTGCGCAGCGTGTCGAGCTGGGCCAAGACTCCCGGCTCGACATGCACCACGCAGGCCTGTTGTTCCTGCAACTCTTCGAGGTACTTGCGGGTCTTGGCGGCGGTTTTCGACAGCGGCCGGCGCGGGTCGCGGATCACCACCAGCCGCTGCAGCGTTTGTCGCGACCACTGCTCTTTGAGCCGTCGCAGCCGGGCCGCCAGACTCTGCATGTTCCCCTGGGTGCAGATGCTGAGACCCAGCCGGCGGTCGGCCTGCTGGAAGACCAGAGGGATGTCGGCGAGTTCCTCGCCCGGGGCGGGTTCTGCTTCCAGGCCCAGCAGCGAGAACAGCGGGGGGAGGGCGTGCCGGAGGATCGCCTCGGTCTGGTCGGGATCATTGGCGGCGAGCCGCTCGGCCAACTGCCGGTTCCAGCAATCTTCGAGAAAGCTGTCGAGGGGTGGGGCGCTGGGTCCCTGGGTCAGCACATCAAACCGGGCGGCACAGGTCGAGATCAGGCGCCGGGGGGTGGTTGCGCCCGTGGGCTCGAACAGCGCGGCGAACTCGGCGGTTGTGAGTGGCCACTCCGGGGTCGGATCGCGGGCAATCGCGGTGGAATCGGGAGGGAGCGCGCGGAGCCGTTCGGCAATGACGGCCCGGGCCTCGGCGGGACGCAGTGGCTCGAGGGTGAAGGCACCCAGGGAGGTCATCCGGTCGTAGTCGGCCCCGCGGATTTGCGAGGCCAGCTCGGCCTGAAAGGAAGACTGCATACAGGAGACCACCAGCACGTTGTCGGTGCTGTCGTGGAGCACGCTGACCAGTTGGCCGAACGCGAACAGGGCATCGGTGTCGCGGGGGTTGAGCTGCAGAGCCTCGACCTGGTCGAAGCAGAGGACCACCGGCAGACCGGGGCCGGCCAGCCGGCAGAGCATCTGCACCACCTGCCGGGCCTGGTCTTCCCGCTCTTCATCGGTTCCCTCGTCGCCCGACAGATCGAGACGTTGCAGGGCGGTTTCCGGCAGTGAATCGCCCCCCAGCCAGGCCCGCAGATCGCGCAGATGCCGGCGGAAGGCGAGGTGCTCGAACGCGACCGAGGTGTTGCGGTCGAGATCGAGTTCGGTGCAGATTTCTTCCAGGATCTGCCGCAACCCCTCGGGCTGCTCGTCGAGCATGTATTCGTACCAGCGTTCGAGGTCTCCCTCAGCCGGGCGCTTGGCCGCCAGGCGGTGAAAGAGAATCCGTTCGAATTGCGAGCGTTGACCGGCGATGGGGCGGAACCAGTCGCCGACGAGGGTGCGCCGCAGGGTTCGCCAGATCATGCGGGGACTGGTCTGCAGACGCACCCACACAAAGAGGTACTCTGGCCGGCCAGTGGCACTGGGAGCGCGGGGAGTGAGGTGGTCATGCAGCCGGGCGAGCAGGTGGGTTTTTCCCGCCCCCGCCGGCCCATGGATCACCAGGCCCGCCGACCGCCCCGTCTCCTGCACCCGGCGGATTCCCTGCAGGCACTGTTGGAATGACTGGTCGTTGATGGCGGCGACATCGGAGGGACAGGGGTCCCAGGGATTGGCGACAATGGTCTTGCGAAACGGATTCGTCACCGGTTCGGAGGGGCTGGCGGCGGACGGCGACATGTCAGGAGTCTCCCCGGCGCAGGGCGAGACCCACGTAGTATCGCCCGGCACCATCGGTGATCAGTTCAGCCCGCCGCTCGGGGGTCTGTCCGGCGGGAAAGTCGTGTTCATGCAGCGAGATGCGCCCCGCTCGGGCCAACGCCAAGGCCTGAAGGTCGAACTCCTCTTTCGACAGCCCCGCCCGTTGACGCAGTTCCGCCACGCCAATGAGGGTGCCCAGGTCGGCTCCCGGGTTCAGTTGCCGCATCAGCGCCACAAGGTCGACTGTGCGGGAAGTTGGGGATGGCGGGGTGCTGGCCGGGCTGGGGGTGGGGGGCGGCGACGGGGCACCTGCGGCCGGGGGGGCTGTCACCGCGCTACCCAGGGGAATGCCCACTTCGCCGGCCAACTGCACAAGGGCCCGGCGCAGCTCTTCGGCAGGCACTCCCGCCGCCTGCAGCGGGGGGACGGCGTTCCGCAGGGCAGCCCGAACATCTCCCAGGAATTCCAGGGGAGCGATGGGAGTGGTCTTGAGAAGGGGCGGGCCCGACTTGCCCGCGGACTTCCCTCCTGGCTTCCCGAGCGGGGGATGCACGAAGAGCCGGCGTTCCCGGCAAAGTTGATCGACCGTCTGTTGAATCAGACCGGGGTCATTCCCCTTCAGGGCCGAGACCAGCTTGGGCAGGGGCAGGCCTCCCTTGGTGGTCAGCACCCGGAGGATCGCGGGGCGCAGCAGCTCGGCGGGAGTGCGGGTGGCGTAGCGGGGCTTTCCCTGGGCGGTGGCCGGGGGATGCCGATGGACGGCACCGGCCTGGCAGAGCTGGTCGAGGAGTGGGAGCAGGTCGGCTTCGGTGACCTTGACACCCAGGGTCAATTGCTTGGCCAGGGGGGCGGCCGCCAGGGGTTCGGTCGCCTCCCGCAGCAGGGCTTGCAGGGGAGGAGTCAACCACGCGGCGAGGGTCTGGTGCCAGAAGCGGGGTTTGCCTTTGGCGGTGGCACCGGGAAAGGGAACGATGGTTCCCTCAGCCGCGGAGGCGGCCAGGATCTCTTCGACCTGCGGGCGTTTGAGGCCCAGGGAGGCGGGCAGCCGTTTGAACAGATCCGCGGCGGTCTGGGGAGCCGGGGCGTTGGTCAGGGCGTGCAGCACCCCCTGACGCTGTTCGGACGTGAGCGGAACCGGGGGGGCTTTGGCCATGGAGCGGGCAGGACGATGACCGGAGCGGCTGGTTCCGAAACGTCCCTGTTTCCTCCCGTCCGCGGACCGGCAGGTTCACAAAAGGTGGCAGATTGACGAGGTGCTGTCGGGGAGGCTGAGTGCTGGGTTGAGCCGGGCCCGTTGGACCCAGAGGTCGCGCCGGCCAGCCGTCAGTCCGCCTTCGCCTTGTCGTGCCGGAGGTGATTGGCCCAGGCGGGGGGCACATTGATCAGCACCGAGTCGCGATGGTACCGGTGCTTGGCACAGATTTCGTCCATCAGGGCGTCGAGTTTGGTCAGGCGGTCGCGGCGGGTCCCGGTCGAGAAGTTCTTCTTGAATTTCCGCATCAGGATGTACTCGAAGTACGTCAGCACGCCGTGGGGGGCCAGCAAGCCGAACATCACCTCGAACATTTCCCGGACGAGGTCGGCGGTGAAGTTGTTGATGGGGAGACCGGAGATGATGTAGTCGTACGGGGCCTCGGACCGGAAGTCTTGGATGGCCATCTGATGCACCCCCACGCGGTCGGCCACCCGCACGAAGTCGGGTTCATGCTGAAGCCGGCGGCGAAGGACATCGACGAACTTGTCGTTGAGTTCGACCAGGTCGAGGCGGTCTTCCGGGCGCAGCAGGGTCACGATGCGCCGGGTAATGGACCCGGTTCCGGGTCCGACCTCGAGGATGCGCTTGGGACCGCTGTGCCGTTCCATGGGCCGGGTGAGGGCCCGGGCGACGAAGGAACTGCTGGGGGCGACGGCACCTGTGGTGTGAAAGGTGTCGCGCACCTGGCTGAAGAACTCGGTGTGTTCCGTGAGAAAACGTTTCATGCGGTTGCTTCCAGTTCGGCGAGACGTTCCGCCGCCCCGTGGGTCATCTGCAGGGCGATGTCGAGTCCCACCTGTTGGCTCCAGGCGCTGAGCACTCGGGCAAACACCGGGCCGGGCCGTCCCGTGCCAATCGGTTTGCCGTTGACTTTTGTGACCGGCAGAATGCAGTACGGCGTGGAAGATGTAAAGGCCTCGTCGGCGTTCACCACGTCGTAAGTCTGAAAATCGCGTTGTTCACAGGGAATTTGCAGGTCGGCACAGAGGTCGAACACGGTCAACTGGCTGATTCCCTGCAGTGTATTCCGCGGAGGAGGGGTGATCACCCGTCCCCCTTCTGATACAATAAAGAAGTTGGCGGTGCTGGTCTCGGTGATGTTGTCGTTCCGGTCGAGCAGCAGGGAAATGGCTTGGGGATCGACCAGCCGGGCTTGTTCATCGGCGAGGTACCAATGCATGCGGCTGCGGGATTTCAGCTTGGGATCGAGGCATTCCGGTGGCAGGTGGCGGATGCTGGGGGTGACCACATGCTGGCCGGCCGAATACTTGGCGGCCCACAGTTCAAAGGGGAGGGGGAATGTATGGATGCAGACGGTGGGACGCCGGGCGGTGGCTTTGCCTTTCGCCCCGGTGTAGATGAGGGCGGTGCCGGCGGTCACGAACATGCTGATTCCCAGGTCGTGGTGCTGGGGGACGAGGGGGGCGTTGTGGCGGAGCAGTTCGAGCACGGCGTCGTGAAACGCCGTGGGGGTGAGCTCGATCGGAAACCCGACATGCCGCAACGAGCGGTACAACCGGTCGATGTGGTCCCCCAGGCGAAAGCAGGTGTGCCCGAAGGTGCGGGCCATTTCGGTCACGCTGGCCCCCATCACCAGTCCCAGATCGCTGAGGGGGAGCGCGGTCTGTGACACCGGAGCGAGTTGCCCGTTGAGGTAGGCCAGCGGTTCGGCCATCTTGATTTGGGTTTCCGGAGAGATGAAAATGCCGCCGCCCGCGGCGACCGAAGCAGCGTGACTGATTCTACTGGGTTTGACCCGGGTGTGCACACGCCGCCCCCGCCGAATGGTCTCGAGAGGAGCTGTCCCGAATGAGTGCCCGGATGAGACGATTGTGCGTCGTGGTGGTGTGGATGGGCGTGGTGATGGGGGCCTGTCCCTGCCCAGCGCAGGTGGCCGCCCCCACGGAGGAGACCATCACCGCCGCCCGGGCCCGGGGGGTGAAGTATCTCAAGACGAAACAGAAGAAGGATGGGAGTTGGGAGTTTTCGGGACATGAGGTGGGAATCTCGGCGCTGTGCACGATTGCCCTGATCGAAAATGGAGTCGATCTGACCGATTCGGCTGTCCAGAGCGGCTATGAGTTTGTGAAGAAAAAGGCGAAGGATCAGAAAAACACCTATGACCTCGCCTTGATCATCGTCATGTTGCAGCGGATGGGAGATCGGCGCGACCGACCACTCATTCGAACGATGGCGGCTCGTCTGATGGCTGGTCAGCTCGATTCCGGAGGTTGGCACTACACCTGCCCGGGAGCCGAGCTGGACGTGGAAAAGGTGATGAAGGACGCCGGCCCCAAGCCCAAGTCGGGGTTTGGCGACAACAGTTGCACGCAGTTCGCGGTGTTGGGTTTGTGGGTGGCGTCACGGATCGGCATCGACATTGAGAAGACCCTCCAGCGGGTGCGGGCGCGGTTCGAAGAGAACCAGACCGAAGACGGGGGCTGGAGTTATGCCAAGGACCCCAAGCTTCCCAAACAGGTCTCGAGCCCTCCGATGACCGGTGCCGGGCTGTTTTGCCTCGCCGTCGCCCGCGCCTGGCAACTGAAGGATGCCCAAAAGGAGGGTGGCAAGAAGGAGTCGGCCCGGGACAAACCCCAAGACTCCCCCGGCGGGAACGCTGGTTCTGGCCGCCAGACACTGCTCGACGACGCGACGTTTTCTCGAGGCCTCAAGCGCACTGGGGAATTCGCGGGAGGGATTGGCCCGGGAGCGGGGCGCTACTTTCTCTGGTCGGTCGAACGGGTGGGGGTCTTGTTGGGCTTGGACAAGATCGGTGATTCCCAGTGGTTTCCCGTGGGAGCCAACGCACTGCTGAAGGATCAGAAAGAAGATGGCAGTTGGCCCACCGCCTGGCCCGACACCGACTCGGCCGGCCTCTCGGACACCTGTTTCGCCCTGCTGTTTTTGAGGCGGGCCAATTTGGGGAGCGACATCTCCCGGTTGCTGGAGGAGGAGCACGAGGAAAAGTTTGAAATTGTGGGCCGGGAACCCGCCGCCCGGTTTATCAAACTGGCCGACGCCGTCGGGGCCTCACAGCCGGGCGATACGATTCGCATCAATGGCAACGGCCCGTGGCGGCTGGGCCATCTCGAGGTGGCGCATGACCTGACCATTCTGGCTGGCCATGGCTTCACACCGGTGTTCAAGTTTGAAATCGCCCGGAACCGGAAGAGTGCCCGCTACAACCCGGCGACCGATCCCGAAGGGCGCGACATGGTGGCGTTGAAGGCGGGCCGGCTGACGCTGGAGGGGCTGCGCCTGCAGATGGATGCCCCCAAGGATCCCGCGCTGGTTCCATGGTCGGTGGTCACCGTGGAGGGGGGGGCACTGCGGCTCTTGAACTGTGCGGTGTCTGATTCCAGCACCCTGGGAACTCCCGTTGCCTGGAGGGCCCCGGGCCAACTGGTGGTCCGCAACTGCCAGTTGATGGGGGGCCGCACGGCACTGGAAATCTCGGGTTCGGGCGAGCGCGACCTCGTCTTCGACAATTCACTGGCCTTCAGTGAGACGGGTCTGCTGCTGAAGGGGGGCGATTCGGCCGCGCGGCTTGGTCTGCGGGCCCGACATGCGGTCTTCCAGGTGAAGGAGGTCTGCACCATCGACGACTATGCGGGGGAAATCGCAGTCGACACCGCCACCAGTGCCTTCCGTGCCGACTGGCTCTCACAGAACTTCCTGCGCGAGGGGAAAGATCCCCGGGCCGGGCGGTCTTGGCAGGGGTCGGTGAACCTGTACGACGTGAAGCAGTGGGTCGGCCTGGCCGGGCAGCCCGCCCCCATCAAAGACGCGAAGGATTGGGTGAAGTACTGGAAATCGGGGGAGACCGACGCCGTCAAGCGGACGGCACCCTTCACAGGAACCCGCCGTCTCGGCAGCTACTCGCACGAGGCCAATATCCAGGACTGGCAGTTGGAATTTCCCTCAACCGCCGAGGCGGC
>JBKCTR010000355.1:0-8136 GCA_046318755.1 Planctomycetaceae bacterium | reverse complement strand
GACCGTACGTTGTTGCCTTCGCGAGTCAGAAACAGGTCCATCAGATCTAGCACCACCAGGTCGTCTTCGATCACAATCACCAGCGGGCGTTCATCCTGGGGCTTTTGTTGGGAGTCCGCGGTCGCGGCGGGGGTGGCCGCTGGCTCCCCCGGCTTGGCCCCCCCCTGCGCCGCCTCCGTCGGAGCGATCGCCGGGAGCTGCACCGTGAATTCCGACCCCGCCCCCGGCTCGCTTTTCACCGAGATGCTCCCTCCCAGCATCCCGCAGAACCGCTTGGTGATCGCCAGACCCAATCCGGTGCCACCGTATTTGCGAGTGGTCGACGCATCGGCCTGGGTGAACGCTTCAAAGATCTTGCCAAGTTGCTCGGCCGTCATGCCAATGCCGGTATCGCGCACCGCGAAGGTCAGTCCGTCCCGTTCGCGATGGACCCGCAACCGAATCTCTCCCCGCTCGGTGAATTTGCTGGCATTGCTCAGCAGGTTGAACAGGATCTGCCGGAACTTCGTCAGATCGCTGTGCATCACCCCCAGCGCCGGCCCCAGCTCGACCTTCAGCTGGTTCGAGTTTTTGGTGACCAGCGGCTGCACCGTGCCTTTGACCTCCGAGATCACACGGGCAACGTCGAAGGTCTCGTTGAACAGGGTCATCCGCCCCGCCTCGATCTTGGACAGATCGAGGATGTCGTTGATCAATCCCAACAAATGTTTGCCCGAGGAATGAATCTTCCGCAGGTCCTCGGTCATCTCCGCCTGGCCGCTCTCTTCCAGATCCTCGATCAGCATCTCGCTGTAGCCGATGATCGCATTCATCGGGGTGCGCAGTTCATGACTCATGTTGGCCAGAAACGCACTTTTCGTCCGGTTGGCGTTCTCGGCCTCTTCCCGGGCCCGCTGGGCGTCGACAACCGCCGCTTCGAGATCGGCGGTCCGCTGATTCACAATCTGGGACAGATTGGCGTTCCAGTCCTTGAGGTTCCGCTCGCGTTCCTCGATCTCGGCCCCCATTTGTCGCAAGGTGCGCGACAGGGCCCCCAGTTCATCGGCCCGGCTCACCAGGCGATCCAACCCCACGGCGGCGTAATCTCCCCCAGCCATGAGGGTGGCCACGTCGGTGAGATGGGTGATGGGCCCGGTCAGCCGCCGCGAAAGCCACCCCAACAGCCCCGCCATCGACGCCAGTCCCATTCCCGCGATGATCGTCGACTGCCGAAACAGCAAACTCACAGGACGGAGCACTTCGTTCTGGGAAATGTTGAAGACCAGTTTCCACCCGGTGACTGCGGAGGTGGCCCAATAGACCCGGCGGGTCCCCTCCGGCAGATCGACGACTGCCCTTCCCTCGGCCGAGTTCCCCGCCACAGCCCCCTCGGGCAACTCAGACAACCGCGCCCCGGGATTGGTCTCAGACAGCATCAGTCCGGGATCGGGATGCGCGACCACTCGTCCCTGTCGACTACTCAGAAAGGCATACTCGGCGGCGGATCCCTCGGCGTGCTCCACAAACTCGAACTCGTTTTCGATCCCCGCGACAATCTCACGAATCAGATCGAGTGACAGATCGGCTCCCGCCACTCCAATAAACTCTCCCTCCGCGGTCTTCACGGGAACCGTCACGCTGACCATGGTGATGTCCGAACCGCCGGCGTCGAAATAGGGCTCGGTCACGTGCAATTTGTCATTCTTGCGGGCACCGGAGTACCACTCTTGCTGTTCGTCGTGATAGTCGTATTGGACGACGGTCATCTCGGGCCAGTGGCGACGATCCATCCAGGGCATCGAGCCCCGGGTCGATGCCGCCATGGCCTCGTACGCGATGTAGATGCCGTAGACTTCATGCTCGGGAGTCTCGGGCAGCAGGGCCCGCAGGTATTCGACCATCCGTGGATCGGGTTCGCGGCCAAACACCTGCTGGCGGGCGGCGGTGGTCAGGGGCAATTGAGCCACCCGCCGGACGTAGTCGTCCAGCCGGCCGGCGGCGTTCTTCACCGCCTGCATGGCCAGCCGATCGGTCTGCAGGATCAACTGCCGACGCGATGCCTGGTAGTTCAACCACAGGGCGAGCGCCAGTACCAGACTGGCCGCGGCGCCAATCCACAACTGCAATCGCCACGCAATTTTGCGGTCGAGAAGATTCTTCAAAGCCGTCACGACAATTCCCAGTCTCTTTCAGAACGGATCGTCAACCGACAACCTTCCGCAAAACACAACGTGATCCCATCACGCTGCCTCCAGCCGCGCGCCGGTCGAGCCCCCGGAGAACAGGACTCGTCAGGGCCCGGAGGACTCGCGGAGCACAGTCCGGGACTTGCTCCCACCGCCCCAGAAAGTCCCCAGGCCGACCCCCAGTACCGCCAGCACCCGGAACCAGCCCGGGTAAGGGAGCATCGCCACATTCGACAGGACGGCGGCGAACAGTGCCAGCCTCAGCACCCAGCCGGCTCCCGGCCCTCCCAGCCGGGCTGCCAGCCGGGTCGACAACCCAGCCGCCAGACTCCACATCGGCACCACGGCGGCCAGCACCCAGGCGGGATACCGTTCCACGTGCGCACAGACTTCGGCCTGCTGTTGTTCGGGCGTCTGTCCGGGAGTCTGTCCAAACCCGGGGGGAAACGGATGGACCACCGCGCTGAAGGCCTCCACGGCAATCAACAGCACCAGCGCCAGGGCCAACCCGGCCCCCACTCCCGCCACATTCCACGCCAGTCTGCGCAGCATCACAGTTTTCCTTCCTCCAGATCGGCTTCCCAATCCAATGACCGCTCGACCGCCCGCTCCCATTGACGTTCGCGGCGACGCAATTCGTCGGCGGGCATCTGCCCGAAAAACTCCCGATCCAACACCCAATTGCGTTCGATGTCCGCTGGACCATTCCAATACCCCACCGCCAGCCCCGCGAGATACGCCGCCCCCAGGGTGGTGGTCTCGGCCACCACCGGTCGCCGGACGGGAACACGCAGCAGATCGGCCTGGAACTGCATGAGGAAATCATTTCGCGACGCTCCGCCATCGACCTTGAGGTGGGCCAAGGGAACCCCGGCGTCGCGCTGCATCGCGGCTACCACGTCGTGGGTCTGCCAGGCGATCGACTCCAGGGCGGCCCGCGCGAGATGGGCCTTCGTGGTTCCGCGGGTCAGTCCCACGATGGTCCCCCGGGCCCGGGGATTCCAATGGGGTGCCCCGAGTCCCACAAACGCAGGCACGAAGCAGACCCCGCCGGTGTCCGGCACCGATTGGGCGAGATCCTGCGTCTCGGCCGCCGTCTCGATCACCTGCAAGCCATCCCGCAGCCACTGCACCACCGCCCCCGCCACGAAGACCGACCCCTCCAGGCAGTAGGTGGTCTTGCCGTCGATCGTCCAACCGACCGTGGTCAACAGGCCGTTGCGGGACGTCACCGGTGTCGAACCGGTGTTCATCAGCAGAAAACACCCGGTGCCGTAGGTGTTTTTCACGGCCCCGGGGGTGAAGCACGCCTGACCAAACGTCGCCGCCTGCTGATCGCCCGCCACACCCCGCAAGGGGATGGGTGCCCCCAGCAGATGCGGTACACACGTTCCAAAATCTCCGCTGGTGGGACGCACCTCGGGCAGCATGGCGCGGGGGACATCCAACAGCCGCAGCAGTTCGTCGTCCCAGTCGAGCGTGTGAATATTGAACAGCAATGTCCGCGAGGCGTTGCTGGGATCGGTGGCGTGAACGCTCCCCCCGGTCAGTTTCCAGAGCAGCCAAGTGTCGATGGTGCCAAACAGCAGGTCCCCCCGCCGCGCCCGCTCACGAGCGCCGGGATGCTGGTCGAGTATCCACGCCAGTTTCGTTCCGGAAAAATACGGATCCAGCACCAACCCGGTCCGTTCCTGAAACAACGCCGACAAACCCGCCTGTCTCAGCCGCGCACACTGGGGGGCCGTAATCCGGCTCTGCCAGACCACCGCATTCCCCAGCGGTTTCCCCGTGTGACGCTCCCACACCAGGGTGGTCTCGCGCTGGTTGGCGATACCGATCGCGCACACCTGCGCCGCCGATACCCCCGCCGTCGCCAGCGCTTCCCGGGCACATTCCAGTTGCCCCTGCCAGATTTCGCTGGGATCATGCTCCACATGCCCCGGCTGGGGGTAGAGTTGCGTGAGCTCACGCTGCGCCATGCCCCGTGGCAATCCGTCCCGGCCGAAGACGATCGCCCGGCTGGAAGTCGTCCCCTGATCCAGCGCCAGTACCACCTGAGACATGTCCGACTCCACGCTGTGTCCCTCCGGGGTTGGTCCCTGGCCCGGGGAACGGATCGCTCATCCCCACCGGTGATTCCGTGGCGGGGAGCCCGGTTGGCCCCACTCGAGCCGCGCCGTCTCGCCGAGACTCATTTCCGCAACAATCCCCGGAAGCGTTCATACGCGCTGCTCCAGGCGGATGAATTGCGCGGTTCATACGTTCGCAGCGCGGAAGACTGCCGCACGACGGCACGCATTTCCGTCAGCGAGCCGACCGCGCCGGAAGTCCGTGCCTGCACCAGCACATTCCCCAACGCGGTCGCTTCCACCGGGCCAGCCACCACGGGGCGCCCACAGGCGTCGGCAGTGAACTGGTTCAGCAACTCGTTCTGGCAGCCGCCGCCGACAATATGCACCACCTTCACCGGTGTCCCCGAGAGTTCCTGCAGCCAGTCCAACACCATGCGGTACTTCAGCGCCAGGCTCTCCAGGGCGCAGCGGACCAGCTCTCCCTCGTTGCGTGGCTCGAGCTGACCACTCGCCCGGCACCAGGCTAGAATGTCAGTGGGCATGTCGTCGGCCTTGAGGAACGAGGTGTCGTCGGGATCGAACAGCGAGCGGAACGGCTCGGCCGCCTGGGCCATCCGGGTGATCTCGGCATAGTCGAGGGGCCGCCCCTGCCGTTCGAACGAACGGCGGCACTCCTGAACCAGCCACAACCCCATGATGTTCTTCAACAGCCGCCACGTCCCGTCAATGCCCCCTTCATTGGTGACATTCAACTCCAAGGCCCGGGGCGACAGCGTGGCGTGCGGCAGTTCCAACCCCATCAGCGACCACGTTCCCGAACTGATGTAGGCCCACTCGGCGGTTCCGGTGCGCTCGGTCGGAACTGCGGCCACTGCCGACCCGGTATCGTGCGTGGCGGGGGCGACTACCGCCAGCCTGGGAAGCGACGTGCGGGCGGCCACATCGGCCCGCAGGGTTCCCAACCGGGTCCCGGGATCCACCACCTGCGGGAACATTCCCGTGGGAATCTGAAACTGGCGCAGCAGGTCGATGGCCCAGGTCCGGGTGGTGGCATCGAGGCACTGCGACGTGGTGGCATTGGTGAATTCGACCACCTGGCTGCCCGAGAGCAGCCAGTGGAAGACGTCGGGAATCATCAAAAAGCGCTTCGCCTGGGCCAACAGCTCGGGGTTGGCCTGCTGCATGGCAATCAACTGGTACAGTGTGTTGATCGTCATGAACTGCAGCCCGGTGGCCGAGAAAATATCGCGCCGCGAGACCCGCGAAAACGCCCGCTCCATGACCCCCTGCGTCCGAATGTCGCGGTAGTTGTACGGCTGCCCCAGCATCTCGTCGCCGGGACCGAACAGCACATAGTCGACCCCCCAGGTGTCGACCCCCACCGACTCGGCCCGGCTGCCGTAGGCCTGCGCCCCCTTGGCCAAACCCTCTTCGACCCCCTTCCAAAGGGCCAGCAGATCCCAGCGCAGGGTCCCTGCCACAGGAATCGGACCATTCCCGAAGCGGTGCAGCTCTTCGAGGCGCAGCCGTTGTCCGTCGAACAATCCCGCAATCACCCGGCCACTCTCGGCCCCCAGGTCCACCGCCAGATAGCAACGCTCAGCCATCGCCGTTCCACCACCGGTTGTCCCCCCGGCGCCCCGGGGGAGATTCCGTCAGAAGATGCCCTGCTCTGGTCTCGACTTTGCCAACCGATTGGGCGCGATGGGCCGGGTCAAGTCGAGAGGGTGGCCGTCACCCGCCGTCGTGGGGTCCCACCACCGAAGTGGTCTGCATCGCCAGGGGATACCGGTCGAGCAGCGCCCGGATGTCGGCCGTGGTGATCTGCGCGACCGTCTCAAGATCGGCCTCAACCGGGCGATATTCGTGGCAGTATTGCCAGTTGTGCCCCAGCGAACCGAGCCGACCCATGGGCCGCTCGCTCCGCAGCACAATGCGCGAAGCCAGTTTGTTCCGCGCCTGGCTCAACTCGGCCTCGGTCACCCCGTTCCGATTCACATCATCGAAGATCGCCTGAACCCGGGCGCGGTTCGCCACCGCCTCTTCGGGATTGCAACTGAAATAGCACAGCCAGGCCCCCGAGCCATCGAATTCCTGGAAACCCAGGTCGGCCGACTCGACATGGCCGGGATCGACCAGCTCCCAAAACAGGCGGCTGCCGGTGTCGTCCCCCACAATCACCGACAGCAGGTCGGCCGCGTACCGCTGCGGATCCTGGGCCGAGGGAGCCGGAGACATCGTCATGACATGCTGCTGGCCAATCGATGGACGGACCAAGGCCTCGCGTCCCCCGCGGGGCCGGGCCTCGCCAATGTCGCGCGGAGGATCCCCCGCCCGCCAGTGACCGCAATGCCGCGTCGCCAGATCGAGCACTTCCTGCCAGTCGAATCGTCCGGCCACCGCCAGCAGGATGTTCCCGGCGGTGTACCGGCGGGCGTGGTATTCCCGCATCTGGTCGGCCGTAAGGGCACCGACGGTCTCGCGCGTTCCCAGCACACACCGCCCCAGCGGATGCCCACGGAAATGCGTGGTCATCAACTGGTCGTAGGCGAGATAGGTCGGCTGGTCGTCATACCTCCCGATCTCTTCCAGAATCAACTTCTTCTCCATGTCGAAGTCGGCGGTCCGCAGCGAGGGAAACAGGATGTCGGCCAGCAGGTCGAAGGTCTGGCCCAGGTACTCGGGCAGCACGGCGGCGTAGAACAGCGTGGTCTCTTCACTGGTGGAGGCGTTGTAGTCGGCCCCCACCTCGTCGAAGATGCGGTTCACATCGTCGGCCGAATGCCGCTCGGTTCCCTTGAAAACCATGTGCTCCAGAAAGTGGCTCACCCCCGAGAGTTGGTCGGTCTCGTCGCGGGCCCCCGTCCGGACAAAAAACCCCAGCGCCACACTGTGCACCGAGGGACTCGACTCTCCAATAATCGTCAGCCCGTTGGGCAGGCGGGCTTCATGAAACCGCATCGTGAACCTCCAGCGGGGTGGGCCCCAGCGTCAAGACCGTGAATTCGTTCGCAGGATACCGGTGGATATGCTCCAACAGTCGCTCGACCGTCAGCGACTCGATCGCCCGCCGGACCTCTTCGAGGGTGGTCACCCGGCCCAGATGGTACCAGTCCCGCGCCAGGGACGAAGCCCGGCTGGCGCTCGACTCCTGCTGCATGATCAGCGAACTCTTGGCCCGCGCCTGGCAGCGGCGCAGCTCCTCTTCGGCGATTCCTTCACCCAGCCGACGCAATTCCCGCAGCGTCACTTCCAGTGTCTCCTGCGCCCGCTCGACCGACGTACCGGCGTAACACAGCACTTGGGCCTGATCCCGCAGCGTGTGCAGTGTGGCGTAGACCGAGTAGCACAGCCCCCGGCGTTCTCGCACCTCGGTGAACAGCCGGGAACTCATCCCTCCCGACAACACGTTCACTGCCCCCCAGGCCGCATAGTAGTCGGGATCGCGGTATGGCACGCTGGGGTAGGCGATGCCAATCTGCGTCTGGCTGGCGTCCTGCACGAGGTGATCGCGGTGCGGACCCCGCGGACCATCGACCCAGGCGGCGGCGGGCTGATCGGCCCAGTCGCCAAACAACTCGTGCACCAGTTTCAGGATGGCGGGGGGATCGACCTTGCCCGCCACTCCCAAAATGGTCTCGCCCGGCCGCACGGTCCGCAAAAACTGTTCCCGCACCAGTTCGGGCGAGAGGTTTTCGAGACCGTTCAGGGTCCCTTCGTTGGGGGTCCCCCAGGGGGCCGGGTAGCAACGTCGTTTCAGTTCGACCATCACCTTCTGCCGCGGCTCGTCTTCCAGAGCCCGCAGCGACTGCTCGACCCCCAGCCAACACGGCTCGAACTCCTCCTCGGGAAGGTGGGGCTCCCGGACCACTTCGGCATAGACCCGCAGGGCGTCGGGC
>JBKCTR010000354.1:0-2090 GCA_046318755.1 Planctomycetaceae bacterium | reverse complement strand
CATTTACGGAACCCTTTTGGTGACGGCTGGCTTGCTGGCGCTCGACTGGAGTCACTGCCCACCAACCGACTTGCGCGGTCGGCCACGTGAATCAAACGGGATGGCGTTCACGGTGCTCCTTGGCGTCTGGTGGTTTTGTAGTCTCAGTGGGATCTGGGCTTTCGTCTACCCTTGGGTCTACTACCGCCGAAGCCAGTTCGGCGGCAAGAACCTGACAATCGCCGCGGTCGTGATTGGACTATTCTTCCTGTTTGCCCCGGCATGTCGCTATCTGGTGAATCCTGACCTGTTACCGCCCTGTGACGATCCACAGATTACCAGGCTGCTCCGGGAAAGGGTGCGAGAATTCGATCTCGGAACCTCTGACTTTCGGATCGGCAGACAGCGCGAAGTAAGTTATGACCCCGTCCAGAAGACTCGACAGTGAGAATGCACAGTTCATTTGCCGAATGAAGCCTTCGGACTGACATTCACGATCTTCCGGCCGCAGGAATCCTGGTGGTCGTGGGAGGTCAATACCCGGTTGACCGATTTGCCTTCCATCACCAGCATTCTGGTGAAAAAACAGATCAAAAGCAGGTTGCAGGCAGAAAATCCTGAAGATCGGATTCTCTCTTTGGATGAATGTAAAGACATCCGCCACGACACAGAGTCCGGGGTTCGCATCGGGAGGTGTGTGATGAAATCGGACAAATACAACGCGATGCCACTCCAGTGCGTTGTGCGATGGGTCGATCGAGCCTCCGGTGAAATCTCAATTGAGTGCGAACCGGAAGTGCCTCTCATCACAACTCCGGAGCTAACTCAATTGATTGATGAACACATTCGCAAGTCATTGGCGGGATTTGAGATTCACTCTATCGATGATTTCCGCGAATTGGACTATGACATCCAATCCAAGACCCGCCACGGATCGTGTGTCGTCCACATCGATTTCGAAGACATCACTTACCACGTCTTTGTCAAATGGGCGGACGAAAACCAATCCGGGATAATTTTTTTGGGTCGAGGCGAAGCACGAGAAATGATCCTGTGCTCTCATGCGAAGATTTCCCATGAAGTGTGCTGGGAGCGGTTCGATCGTGTGCTGCAGGGCGGCCTGCGAAGGTCTCCCTCTCGAACGGATGCGCAACGTTTCCCCGACCCGTCGTCCCATCTCCTGCTGTGCACAAATTCCGGAATTGGTTCGGTCGAGATTCCTGCCAATCGGTTCTCGAGACGCTCGCGGATGTTACTTCAGCCATCAGTCCCCGCCCTCGAACGTCTCCGCCTGGCTTGATCGAACCGCACGCTGCTGATCAGCGTTCACCCAGCAGTCGCTGCAATAAATCGGTGAGCTGCAAGGATTCCGCGGCGGATGTCAGATACGCGATGTCCGCCGATTCACCCCGGATCAACAGGAGACGTTTGACATCATCCCACTGGCGCCCGGAAGTCTCATTGGTCTTCCGATACCACTCCAGCTTGCTGATGATGGTGTCTTCCGGAGTCCCGACCGGCACCTCGAGCAGCGGAGGATCGCCAAGACGTTCCCGCGTCGCGCGGCGCATGGCATCCCGATCAAACGGACGTTCCCGGCTGACAAACACATCCACCTTGAACGAAGTCGCAAGATGGATCAGGTTGAAGCATCCCCGGCGTCGAACCGCGTCGCGAATCGCCGGTTCACTCGCGTAGTACCCGTGATGGATCAGTGACAAGAAGGGGGGAATCTGCGACTCGGCCAGTTCCGCCACCACATCGACATCCATCGTCGAACGGATGGCACCATGGAATGAACTCGCAACGCGCTCCCCGACAGAGTGGGGAATCTTCAGACTTTCGAAGGCGGCACACACGGGTGACAGCGCCTGGACCAGATCGTCTCCTTCCATGACATCCTCCTGCCCCCCGTGCCAGGTTCGTACGTCTTCCGCCAGTTTCCGGCCCCAGTTGAGTTCGATGAACGCGAGCCGGACTTCGAAAGCAGAATACCCAGGAAAACGGCGGCGGATCGCGCTGAACGCCATCTGGCGAATCTGTTTCGACCAGGCACACATTTTCCGGAACCGCGCCTGCGGCGTCAGTCTTCGCAGGCAGTCCAACTGCAC
>JBKCTR010000353.1:0-6403 GCA_046318755.1 Planctomycetaceae bacterium | reverse complement strand
GCTGGCGTTTCGGGAACCGCTCTATCGCGAGGCCGCCACTTTGACCGTGGATGCCGGCAACCGGTCTCCCGCCGACCTCGTCGACGAGATTCTGGCCCAGCTTCCCCAGAGGGCGGCTGGAAAGGGGGCATCCAAATAATGCATCCCCTGTTGATCGAGTACCTGTTCTGCCTCACCAGTGTCTTTGTGCTGGGTTGCGTGGTTGGCAGTTGGCTGAATGTCTGCGTCTACCGGTTGCCGCGTGAAGAACGCTTCTGGACCGCCCTCAAAAACCTCTCCTACCCCCCCTCGCACTGCCCCCGCTGCCAGACCCCCATCAAGTGGTACGACAATGTTCCCGTGCTGGGCTGGTTGAGACTCGGGGGGCGGTGCCGAAACTGCCGGGGGAAAATTTCGGTCCGCTACCCGCTCGTGGAATTCACCACGGGCTGCCTGTTCGCCCTGCTGTATTGGTGCGAGGTGCCGTTGGAGTGGACCGCCTCGGGGGGCACCCTGGCCCATCCGTATGGACCGGCCACGTTGTTCAGTCCCCCCCTCACGGTGGTGCATGTGCGGTTTGGACTGCATGTGGTGCTGCTCTCGGCCCTCATCGTGGCCACCCTCATCGATATCGATTTGCGGATCATTCCCGATTCGGTCACCCTGCCCGCCATGACCACTGCTGTGGCCGTGCAGTTTCTTTCGGGCATCACCTACCTTGTGCCGGTCTGGTATCAGACGCGTGAAATGGGAGATTCGCTGCGGTCTCTGACATTGCCTTTTCAAGGCAGTCGGGCCGTGGAAAGCTGGTTGATCAACGTGTCGCGGTTCGAGGGGCCAGGTCCCTGGCTGGGGGACCATCCCCATCTGCACGGGTTGGCCGTGAGCCTCGCCGGCCTGCTGCTGGGCGGGGCGGTGATCTGGGGGGTGCGGCTCGCCGGTTTTTGGGCCCTGCGGATGGAGGCGATGGGTTTTGGCGACGTGGTGCTGATGGCGATGATCGGCAGCTTCGTCGGTTGGCAGGGGACGCTCGCCGTCTTCATTCTCGCACCGCTGCTGGCCGTGCTGGGGGCCCTCGCCACCGCCTCGTTCCGACTGGGAGACTACATCCCGTTTGGTCCGTACCTCAGCCTGGCGACCCTGCTGGTGTTGGTGGGCTTCCGCCGCTTCTGGCCCGCGCTCGAAAGCAGTCTGTTGGGGCTTGGGCCCCTGCTGCCCCTGGTCGCCCTGATCATGCTGGTCTCGCTGGTCGGGATGCTTTCGGGGTGGTGGGCCATCAAACGCCGCCTCGGCTGGGTCGACCCGGCGGAAGAACCGCAGTGGGTCGAGCAATGGCTGCCCGCCGACCAACTGGCCTACCAGGCGATGGAAAACGCCGATCCTCAGCAGGGGCAATGGCGCCCTCCCGCGGGTCAGGCATGGCCGGGCCAACTCGCCGGTCGCGGACTGGGGCACTACGAAGCCTGGCGACACCCTTCGGGGTCCGGCCTGTGGTCGACGCGGTGAGTCCGGGAAATCGGCGAACTCACCCTCTTCTTGATCTTGCCTCCGGTTGACCGGCCGATTCCACCGGTTCTACGATCGCTCTCTACGTCGGTTGTCCGTGGCCCTCCGCACTGCGGCGGACGGCGGACACCGTTCTGGCAACGCCGACTCGACCGAGGTTGCGATGCTCTCCCATGACGGATGCCGGGTGTGGATGCTGGGCTGGTTTTGCCTGGTCGCGGGTCTGACAGCCGCTGCCGAGGCTCCCGCTCAGAACGCTCCCCCGGCTCAGAATGCTCCCCCGGCTCAGAACGCTCCCCCGGCGGACACGGCCGACTGGGTCCCGCCGATCTACGAGATCCATCGGGCGGGGGGGAAGATCGCCATCGACGGCCGGCTCGATGAACCTGCCTGGTTCGCCGCCCCGTCGTGCGGGCCGTTCCACTTCACCTGGTACAAGACAGGGAAGCAGGAACAGTCGGTCGCCAAGCTGCTCTGGGATGACGAATACCTGTATGTGGCCCACGTCTGTGAAGACGCCCACATCGCGGCCCGCCACAAAGAACATGACGGCCCGATCCCCGAAGACGACTGCTTCGAGGTGATCTTCGCCCCCAACCCCGACCAACCCGAGGTGTATTTCAACGTCGAATGGAACGTCGTGGGGGGCTACGTCGACAACTTCCGTCCCGAGGGTCCGAAAAAGCCCAAGGCCAAAGTCTGGGATGTCGAGGGGCTGCAATTCGGCGGGACGTTCGTTGGCACTCTCAATGACGACTCCGACGAAGACACGAGTTGGACCTGCGAGGTCGCGATCCCGCTCAAGAACTTCGCGAAATCCATGCCTCACACGCCCCCCCGCCCGGGCAGCCATTGGAATCTCAACCTCAATCGGCACGGTGGTCCGACCAACATGCAGTACAGCCAATGGTCGCGCGCCGATACCCCCACCCCCAGCTTCCACACCCCCCACCGCTTCGGGAAAGTCATCTTCTCTCCCAAGACCAGCCCGTTTCCCGCGCCGAACTGACGTCGTCCACCCCCGCGACGTCATCCCCGCCTATCCCTTTCCGGCCTCTCTGAGAGCGTTCCCCCATGCTTCGCCGACTTTCGTCCGTTGCGGCTTGGCTGCTGGCGTTTTGTGGTCTGGTCCCCTCCGCAGCCTGGGCCCAGGGTTACGCTCCCCAGCAGGCGGTGCAGAAGATGACCGTGGCCGACGGACTCGCCGCGTCTCTCTTCGCCCACGAGCCCGAAGTCCGCCAGCCAATTTTCTGCAAATGCGATGACCGGGGCCGGCTCTGGACCATCCAATACCTGCAGTACCCCAATCCCGCCGGGCTCAAGCGGGTGAAGGTCGATCGCTACTCGCGCACGGTGTACGACCGCAAGCCCGAGCCCCCACCCCACGGTCCCCGGGGGGCCGACCGCATCTCCATCTGCGAAGACACCGATGGCGACGGCCGGGCCGATCGCTTCCACGATTTCGTCGACGGGCTCAATCTCTGCACCGGGCTCGAGTTCGGGTACGGCGGCGTCTTCGTGATCCAGGCCCCCTACCTGCTGTTTTATCCCGACCGCAACCGCGACGACGTCCCCGATGGCGATCCGGAAGTGCTGCTGGACGGGTTTGGGTTGGAAGATGCCCAGTCCCTCGCCAATCACCTCACCTGGGGTCCCGATGGCTGGCTGTATGGACTCAATGGCAGCACCACCACCTGCCAGATCCGCGGCATCGAGTTTCAGCAGGGAGTCTGGCGTTATCACCCCCGCACCCGCGAATTCGAACTTTTCTGCGAAGGGGGAGGCAATGTCTTCGGCCTGACCTTCGACCGCGAAGGGCGGCTGTTCTACAGTTCCAACGGCGGTCTCTTCTGGCATGGTCTGCAGGGGGCCTACTACGAGAAGAACTTCGGCAAGCACGGCCCGCTACACAACCTGTATGCCTACGGGCACTTCAAGAATGTGATCCACACAGGGGAGACCGGCCGGCCCAACACCGGGGCGACCATCTATCAGGGGACCACATTTCCCGCTCCTTTTCACAACGCGTTCCTCTGCGGCGATTTCCTCAGCCACACCGCCTCGTGGTGGCAGGTCTCGCCCGCCGGTTCGACCGTCACCGCGAAGCTCGGGGGACTGTTGCTGAACAGCCACGACACCTGGTTTGGGGCCACCGATCTCTGCCTGGCCCCCGATGGAGCGGTGTTCCTCACCGACTTCCACGACCAGCGCACCGCCCACCCCGATCCCGATGCCCGCTGGGACGATTCCAACGGGCGCATCTACCGGCTGCAGGCGGTTGCCGCCTCGTCCAGTTCGCTGCCTGACCTGCACAGGCTCGGCGGGGCCGAACTGGCCGAGTTGCTGCACAGCCCCAACGGTTGGTTGGCTCAACGGGCGCTGCGCCGTCTGGCCGAACAGCCCGATCGGGGAGTGGTGGCGGCCCTTGAGGCCGAGCTTGCGCCCGATGCGCCCGCCCCGCGGGCCCTGGAGGCCCTGTGGGGTTTGAATGCGGTGGATGGACTTACGGAACCGGTACTGCTGGCTGCGTTGTCGCATCCGGGACCGTCCGTGCGCGTCTGGGCCATCCGGCTGGCGGGAGACCGCCGCGAGGCGACACCCGCTGTCGCGCGACGCCTGGTCGAGCTGGCGACAGAGAATCCTCCCGCTGAGGTGGCCGCCCAGCTCGCCTGCTCGGCGCGGCGGTTTTCCCCTGATCTTGGTCTGTCGCTGCTGTTCCCCCTGCTCGGTCAGGACCGTCTGACCGAGGACCCGTTCGTCCCCTGGCTGTTGTGGTGGGGACTGGTTGAGCATTCGGTGACGGGGCGTGAGACGGTGCTGCGGGAGTTTGCCAGTCCGGCGGGTTGGTCGACCGGACTGCGCCGGGCGAACCAGCAGCGGCTGATGCGGCGGTATGCCGCCGAGGGAACCGTCGCCGGCTACGACGCCTGTGCCACGCTGCATGCCGCCGCCCCCCAGGCCGAACAGGAACCGCTCTGGAAATCACTGTTGCAGGGGCTGACCGAGCGGGCCCGGGTCCTGGGTCCGGCGACCAATGCCGGAATGTTCGATCAACTGGCGGGGGCGGCGTCCAGCGCGGGTCCCGCCCTGCAGCCCAATCGCTATGCCCCCATCACCGGTCCCCTGCTCGATCGGATCGCGGCGCAGGCCCGCAATCAGCCGGCCGATCCGCTGCCAACCCGGCTGGCTCTGGAAGCGGGACTGCCCGAGACCCGCGACGCCCTGCGACGGGATCTCGACCCGGCGACCGCCGTGCCCCTACTCAAAAACCGGCTGGAGATCCTGGCCGAGTATCCCGATGCGGCTGCCGTCCCAACGCTGCTGGGCCTGTTTCGATCCACCCAGTCTTCCCAGGTGCGGGAAGCCGCGTTGCGGGCCCTGCAGCCCTTTATCGACGCACCCCTCGCCCGCGACCTGCTGGCCCTGCACCCCGTGCTCGAGAGCAACCTCCAGGCGCGGGTGCGGCAGGCGCTGTGCGGCCGGCCCGAGGCGGCGCTGGAACTGCTGCGGGCGGTGGATCGTGGTGAAATCCCTGCGGCCGCGATTCCCACTGATCAACTGCGTCCCCTCGCGCTGTTTGACAATCCGGAACTGGAGACATTGATCCGCCGGCACTGGGGCAACATTCAACCCGGCACCCCCGAAGAGAAACTCGCCGACGTCCGCCGGTTCAGCAATGACCTGCGGGCTGGGGCGGGGGATGCCAGCCGGGGGGAAGCGCTCTTCGTCAAGCACTGCGGCACCTGTCACAAGGTGCGGAATGTGGGGGCGAATCTTGGTCCCGAGCTCACCGGCACCGTCAAGGGAGATCTCGCCTCGCTGCTGGCGAATATCGTCGACCCGAGTGCCGTGGTGAAGAAGGAGTACCTGACCCACGTCGCCCAGACCAAAACCGGCACCATCGTGTCGGGACTGCTGGTGGAGGAAGACGCCGGCAGCGTGACTCTGGCCGATGCGAAGAATCAACGGACACGGCTCTCGCGGGACCAGCTCGAAGAGCTGTCGGTCTCGGGCACCTCGCTGATGCCCGAACGCCTGCTCGAGCAGCTCTCGCCCCAGGAACTGCGGGATCTGTTCGCGTGGCTGAGGCAGTAAGGTGTTGGGGTTTCGCCCGAGACTCTCTACCGACGGCATGGCGATTTCCCGTGCCGCGAGATAGCCTCGCAGCAGTCGGGGCAGATTGGCTTCACGTCGATTTCAGAGGTGCGGTGATGAGTGCTCGCTCGTGGCGGTGGTGGTTCGGTCTCTTGGCGGTTGCGGGAACAGGCTGGCTGAACCTCGCGTCTCTCGCCGCTCAGGACGATCTGCCCCGATCACTCGACCCGCGAGTGAAGATCGAGTTGTTTGCCGAGAATCCGCAGGTTGTCACCCCCACCGGGCTCGACGTCGATTCCGCGGGGCGCGTGTTCGCCCTCGAAAGCAACACGCACTTTCCTCCAGCCGAGTATCCCGGTCCCAAGTCGGACCGGCTGCTGGTCTTTCCCACGAGTCCCGAAGGTGGCCGGGCTGACAAGGTTGTGCTCTTCGCCGACGGTTTTCGGCATGCGATGAGCGTGCTGGTCGTTCCCCCCTGGCTGCGGACCCAGGCCGGTTTGGCGGCCGATGCTCCCGCCGGGGCGGCGGCGGTGTATGTTGCGACGCGGCGGTCGATCTGGCGGCTGCATGATGACAACGGCGATGCGGTGGCCGACCGCCGGGACGAGTTGGTCCAACTGGAGACCAAGGGGGATTATCCCCACAACGGCCTGGCGGGCTTCGCTCTCGATGGGACCGACTGGCTCTACTTCGGGTTCGGTGAGAACCTGGGCGAGGCGTACGCGATTGTGGGCAGCGACGGCACCCGCCTGGCAGGGGGTGGCGAAGGGGGGAACATCTACCGCTGCCGGCTGGATGGCACCCGGCTGCAGCAGATCTCGAC